>JBQTJD010000593.1:0-5501 GCA_052387475.1 Anaerolineales bacterium
GGTGTAATTTTCTACAGCTTTGCCCGCACGCGACGCAGAACGATTGCAGGCCGCGGCGCTACTGTAGGCAGGTAATTCGCCACAGAGCCACGGAGACACAGAGAAACTTTAGACAACTCTGTGGCTCTGTGTCTCTGTGACCAAGGCTCTGACGGATTGAGCGATGTTCACTGAAATACTCAAAGGTTTCATCACCACCGGCAAGAAAGCGGCCGAGCCGGCGCAGACGTACCAATATCCCGAAGTGAGGAAGCCGGTGGCCGGGCGCTTTAAGGGCCGCCATGAGCTGAAGCGCTATGACAACGGGCTGGAGAAGTGCATCGGCTGCGCGCTGTGCGCGGCGGCCTGCCCGGCGGATGCCATCTTCGTGGAGGCGAGCGAGAACACCGACGCGCAACGCTTCTCGCCCGGCGAGCGCTACGCCAGCACGTACGAGATCAACTTGTTACGCTGCATCTTCTGCGGCTTTTGTGAGGATGCCTGCCCGACCGAGGCCATCGTGCTGGAGAGCAACTACGAGTTGTCGTATTACGACCGGCGCTCTTCCATCATCACTCGCGATGAACTGCTCGTGCCCGTGCCCGAGGGCGGCCAGCCCACGCCGATGCAAGTGCAGCCGGGCCAGTTCGACCGCTCTGTGCCGGAGATGAAAAACCCTGAGTGAGTGGCAAGTGGCAGGTGGCAAGTCTCCCTTGCTCCCCAGCCCCCGCTCACCCTAGCTATTCATGAGTCTTGAAATCATCATCTTCCTGCTGCTTGCCGTCGTTGCCGTTGTCTCAGCGGCGATGATGCTGTTGAGCCGGAACGCCGTGCACTCGGCGCTATGGTTGGTGCTGAACTTCGCCGTGGTGGCGCTCTTTTTCCTGTGGCTGGGCGCGCCCTTCATCGCAATGGTGCAGGTGACGGTATACGCCGGCGCCATCATGGTGCTGTTTCTATTCGTCATCATGCTGCTTGGCGCGGAGATGGTGCAGGCCGAACGCAACGTGCTGCGCAGCCAGCCGCTGCTCACGCTCTTTTTCGCGCTGATCTTTCTCGGCGCCGCGGGCCTGTACTTTCTGAGCGGTGGGATCGGGGTCACGCCGGAGCAATTTGCCAACGCCGAGGCTGCCCGCGCATTTGGCAGCCCGCAGGGCATTGGCCTGGCGCTGTTCACGCAATACTCGCTGCCGTTCGAGGTCACGTCGTTCTTGTTGCTCGTCGGCATGATCGGGGCAGTAGTGCTGACGCGTGACGAAAAAAAGTAAAGACCGTTTACTGTTCACTGTCTACGCTGAAGTGAACAGTAAACAGTCTTCGGAATTCATTGTGTTTCCGACCATCCCCACCTCCTACTTCGTCGCTCTCTCCGCCGTGCTGTTCACGCTCGGCGTGGTTGGCGTGCTTACGCGGCGCAACGCCATCATCGTCTTCATGTCGGTGGAGTTGATGTTGAACTCGGCCAACCTGGCCTTTGTGGCCTTCGCCCGCCAGTTCATGGATGTGTCCGGACAGGTATTTGTGTTTTTCGTCCTGGTCGTCGCGGCGGCAGAGGTGGCCGTGGGCCTCGCGCTCATCGTCACCATCTTCCGAACGAAGAAGAGCATCAACGTGGATGAGCTTAGCCAGTTGAAGGGTTAATCCCTCACCCCTAACCCCTCTGCGTAAAGGGATTAGGGATTGTGAGCAACTCATGTTCTCATTCGTCCCCTTCATCATCTTCGTCCCGCTGGCCGGCTTTGCCATCAACGCGTTGTTCGGCAAGCGGCTGACCGCGCAGCAGAGCGGGGCCATCGCGGTGGCGGCCTCCATCGGCGCGTTCGTCATCGCGCTGACCCAGTTCGCCGCGCTCACTGGCAACGGTTTCCACGCCGAAACGGTGTTGCTCGCTGAGTGGATCCACATCAGGGATTTTCGCGTGGAGTGGGCGTTCCTCGTGGACACGCTTTCCGTCACGATGATGCTCGTCGTCAGCGGCGTCGGCACCCTTATCCACATCTACGCCCTCGGCTACATGCGCGAGGATGTGCATCACCATCACGACGAGAGCCGCTACACCCGATTCTTCGTCTATCTCAATCTTTTCCTCGCGAGTATGCTGATGCTCGTCACCGGCGATAGCTTCCTGACTCTGTTTGTGGGTTGGGAAGGTGTGGGCTTATGCTCGTATCTCCTCATAGGCTTCTGGTTCGAGAAGGGTGAGGGCAACCTCGGCAACGCGCGCGCGGCGATGAAGGCCTTCGTCGTCAACCGCATCGGTGACTTCGGGCTGATGCTGGCGATGTTCATCATCTTCTGGACGTTCGGTTCGCTGACGTTCACGGAAGTCTTTGAGCGATTGGAGAGTGTACGGCTTGAGGCATGGGTGATGCCCGCCATCACGTTGCTGCTGCTATTCGGCGCAGCGGGCAAGTCGGCGCAAGTGCCGCTGTACGTGTGGCTGCCCGATGCGATGGCCGGCCCGACGCCGGTCTCGGCCCTTATCCACGCCGCGACGATGGTGACGGCTGGCATCTACATGATCACGCGCACGCACGAGCTGTACGCGCTGGCCGAAGTCTCGATGAATGTGGTGGCCTGGGTCGGCGCGATCACGGCCATCCTTGCCGCCACGATTGCCGTCGCGCAGATGGACATCAAGCGCGTGCTGGCGTACTCTACGATTTCGCAACTCGGCTTCATGATTGCGGCGGTCGGCCTCGGCGGTTACGTGGCGGGGATGTTCCACCTGGTGACACATGCCTTCTTCAAGGCGCTGCACTTCCACGGCTCCGGCTCGGTGATCCAGGCGATGGAGCGCGGGGGTGCGCACAACAATCATCACGAAGGAGAACGCGCAGACGCGCACCCTGATCCGCAGGACATGCGCAACATGGGCGGACTGTGGGGGCGGCTGCCGATCACGCAGTGGGTGTACGTCATCGGTGCGCTGGCCCTGGCCGGGCTGCCGCCGCTTTCCGGCTTCTTCTCCAAAGATGAAATTCTGCTTGACGCCTTCGAACGCAATCCGGCAATATTCTGGATTTTGCTGGCGGCGGCGTTTCTCACCGCGTTTTACATGGGCCGGCAATTGCTGATGGTGTTCTTCGGCAAGCCGCGAACGGCGGCAGCCCGAGCGGCGACGGAGAGCGAACCGGAGGTGACGACGCCCCTTATTGTGCTGGCGGTGCTGTCTGTGATGGGCGGTCTGCTCAATTGGCCCGGCCTGCACTGGTTTAGCGATTGGCTCGGCCACACGCTCGGCGAACACGAAGCGCCGGCGTTCAATTGGATGGTGGCGGGCCTTGCCACTGGATCGGCTGTGGTGGCATTGGGCGCAGCCTATGCGTTTTACAACCGCGCGTATGCGCAAGCCGAGGATCGCGACCCGCTGCAAAACCTGCTCGGCCCAGTTTTCACCTGGCTGCGCAACAAGTGGTATGTGGATGAGTTGTATGGCTTCCTGATCGTCAGGCCGTTCAACACACTCTCACAGGTCACCGCCCGCGCGCTGGATTTGGGCGGCGTGGATGGAACGTTCAACAGCCTCGGCGAGTTGGCGCGCGCGGTGGGTGCTGGCTTCTCACGCTTTCAACGCGGCTACGCGCGCGGTTACGCGCTGGTGATGTTCGTGGGCGTGGTGGTGTTGTTGGCGGCCTTTTTGGTAATTGGTAATCGGTAATTACCACTTACTTATGAGCATCCTTTTCTCTACCCTCACCCTCGTCACTTTCTTCCCGCTGCTCGGCGTTTTACTGCTCGCACTGCTGCCTGCTGCGCAGAAGAACACGTTGCGCTGGGTGTCGTTTGTCACCTCCCTCATCACCTTCGGGTTGTCGCTGGTGATGCTCGGCGCGTTCACTGCGAGTAACCCCAACTTTCAATTGGAAGTCAGCGCGCCGTGGTTCAACCTCGGCCCGGCGCAGGTGCAGTATCACCTGGGCGTGGACGGCATCAGCATTTTGCTCGTGCTGCTCACCACCTTCCTCGTCCCCATCGCCATCGCCTCCACATGGCACGCGGTGGAGGAGCGGGTGAAGGAGTTCATGATCTTCTTTTTACTGCTCGAGGTGGGCATGGTCGGCGTGTTCGTCGCGCTTGACCTGGTGCTGTTCTACATTTTCTGGGAGTTCAGCCTCATCCCGATGGTGTTTCTCATCGGCCTGTGGGGCGGCGAGCGGCGCACCGGCGCGGCGGTCAAGTTTTTCCTTTACACCTTTGCCGGCTCCATTTTCATGCTGGTCGCCATTCTGTGGCTCGGGCTGAGCAACGGCACGTTTTCACTTCCGGTGCTGCTTCAGCAAGGCGTCCCGGCGAATGTGCAGGTGTGGCTGTTCCTCGCCTTCGCCATCGCTTTTGCGATCAAAGTGCCGATGTGGCCGCTGCACTCATGGCTGCCCGAGGCGCACGTCGAGGCCCCGACCGCGGGCAGCGTCATCCTGGCCGGCGTGATGTTGAAGCTGGGGACGTACGGCTTTGTGCGCTTCAACCTCGGCCTCTTCCCGCAAGCCGCCGTTTATTTCGCGCCGCTGTTCGGCGTGCTGGCCATCATCGGGATTATTTACGGCGCGGTGGTCTCGTATGCGCAGACCGACGCGAAGAAGCTGGTGGCGTACTCATCCGTGAGCCACCTCGGCTTTGTGATGCTCGGCATCTTCGCCCTCAACCCGCTCGGTCTGCAGGGCGCGCTTTTGCAGATGATCAATCACGGCCTGAGCACGGGCGCGTTGTTCCTGCTGGTCGGCTTCATCTACGAGCGGCGGCACACACGGCTACTGGCGCAGTTCGGCGGGCTGTGGAAGGTGATGCCCATTTACGCCGCGCTGTCATTGATCGTGTTCTTCTCGTCGGCCGGCCTGCCCGGGCTCAACGGCTTCGTCGGCGAGTTCACCATTTTGATGGGCGCATGGCAAGGCTACGGCACCGGCTGGTACGCGGGCGTCGCGGCTATTGGCGTCATCCTCGCCGCCATCTACCTGCTCTGGCTCTTCCAAAAGATGTTCCAGGGCGAAGTGACCCAGGCCGAGAACAAAGAACTCAAAGACTTGACCACGCACGAAGTGTGGCTGCTCGCGCCCCTCATTCTCTTGATCTTTTGGATTGGCCTGTACCCGCAGCCGTTCTTTGATCTGATGGCGCCCGCCGTGCAGCAACTGGCCGATGGGCTGAGCGCGGCGGCGGTGGCAGTGAAGTAAAACGTGAAACGTGAAACGTGATGTATAAGTCTCCGTTCGGTGACTTCGCGAGCCAAAAGGTAGAACAGGTCTATCTCCAAAGCTTGCGGCGAATGACGCTGGAACAACGCTGGCGCACGGTGGCGGCCATGCGGCAAGTGGCGGTGGACATGGTTCGAGCCAAGATTCGTGAGACCTATCCGGATTGGACTGAGCGTGAAGTTCGCTGGGAAGCTACCCGGCAAGTGATGGCAGCGCATGGCGTTTTCATCCGACGAACAATTCCAAGCGGTTCTGCAAGCACTTGACTTGTTGAATGCGACCGGCATTCCATACGCCATCACTGGGTCATGGGTAGTGAGTTCTTAT
>JBQTJD010000594.1:0-4646 GCA_052387475.1 Anaerolineales bacterium
CCGATACCCTCGCCTATTCGCGAAGTGTGCTGGAGCGGCTGGAGACTACCGATTTGGAGTCGCGGCGCGGCCGTCCGCGCGACGCTGAGACGGTCACGGTGGCGTGGGCCATCACGCATGCGCTGGAGCACACGGCCCTGCACGTCGGACACCTCCACCTCACGCGGCAATGGTGGGAAGAGCAGCATCCAAACGAATGACACTCACAAAATGAGCCGGCACCGAGCGCGCACCAAAAAGAACCGTGTTCACTTGCCGAAGACACCCACGGAGAGACATCCCCTGTTGCAGATCCTAGCGGGAGAGTTTGAACGGACGCGCAAGAAGCGCCTCCACCCTTTTCCCATTGACCCGGCGACCAGCGCAATCAACCTGCCCTCGGATATTGTGCACGAGTTGTTTCACGGGTGCATTTCAGTTTAGGGGCATCCCGCTCTCCGACCGCGTCCTCGCGGTCGGAACACCTTGCCAGAACGCCCGCGAGGACGCGGGCTTGGAGCAAACTCGCCCCAACGTGAAATGCACCCTTGTTTCACCTGGTCATTGACGGCAACAAAATCGAAGCCGTCAAACGAGTCACCGAATTGACTGGCGCCGGCTTGCGACAGGCCAAAGATTACGTGGATCACCTCACACTGCGCCGATAAACAAAACACCCGACAGCGCTGCCGGGTGTTCAGTCTCTAATCTCCAGTCACTGACGCAACTAATGTTGCGCGTCTTCAATGCGCGGCGGGCAGTTCGAAGAAAAAGGTACTGCCCTTGCCTTCCTCAGTCTCCAGTTGGATTTCGGAATTGTGCGCTTGCAGCAGTTGATGCACTAGGGCCAGACCCAGGCCCATGCCCCCGACCTTGCGCGTGGCTGTCCCATCGCTTTGATAAAACACGTTGAAGATGCGCTCACGCTCGGCCTCTGGGATGCCGGGGCCTTCATCCTGCACCGCGATGCGGATTTGTGTGCCGCGCCGCTCGGCCAGCACTTGCACCAGGCTATCCGCCGGACTGAATTTCACCGCATTATCCAGCAAATGTCGCAACACCCGCGTCAGTGCCTGCGCATCGGCCTGCACCGGCGGCAGCTCCGGCGGCACCGACAGCCGAACGGTGATATTGCGTCGCGCCGCGCGTGGTTGCAGAGCGTTGATAGCGCTCTGGCACACCTCAGAAACCAGCACCGGCTCCATCTCCAGCGGGCGGCCATGCACATCGCTGAAGTCCACGATGTCCTCGACGACGCGCTCCAATTGTTCCGTGGCTTCCTCCGCCACTTTCACGCCGTGGGTCTGCTGCGCCGTCAGCCCGCCCAGTGCGCCATCGGCCAGCAGTGTGATCGTGCCCTTGACGTGCAGCAGCGGTGTGCGGAGTTCGTGCGAAACGTTAGCGATAAACTCGGACCGGAGCCGATCCAGTTCGCGCAGTTCGGCCAAAGCGTGTTGCAGATCGGCGGTGCGTTCAGCCACGCGGTCTTCCAAATCTCGATTGGCCGCGCGCAGTTGGTCGTACAGCCGTTTGGTGCGCGTCAGCGCCTTGACGCGCGTCAGCAACTCGAGGCTGTCGAACGGCTTGGAGATAAATTCATCGGCGCCGGCCTCGGTGCCGCGCACGCGCTCACGCAAGCCGCGCAACGCAGTGACAAGGACGACCGGGATGTAGAGCGTGGCTGGATCGGCCTTGAGCCGCCGGCAGATTTCAAAGCCATCGAGGTGCGGCATCAGCACATCGAGCAGGATCACATCCGGCGAGGCCGAATGGGCCAGCGCCAGCGCTGCTTCGCCATCCTCGGCGGCGATAACGTGATAACCCTGCGCTTCGAGGATGTGTGTCAGCATCTCGATGTTGCGCGGTTCATCATCCACCGCGAGCACGGTGCCGGGCGTCACACCCATAGCGGGCACATCGGTGAAAGTGGGTTCTTCAAGTGTGGCAAGTTCTTCGGACATAGCGGTAATGGTACGCAGAGTTGTTAGCCTTGCCAGCCCCCGGCGGTTACGACTTGGTTTAGGCGTTGTTCAAGCCGCTGCCAACTTGCCAACCTATTACTGAAGTGCAGTTTGGCAAGTTGGCTTGCCCCGGTATACTGTGGTTCGCGAACCGCGCCGGGGATTACGACCCATGACCGAAGCCGACATCTGCCGCCTCTATGTGACGCCAGCACTTTTGTCGGCTGGGTGGGATAGCCTTGAGCAAATCCGGGAGCAATACACGATTACCCACGGGCGCGTCGTTCCGACCGGCAAACGGGCCGTGCGGAAGTCTCAAAAGCGCGCCGATTACGTGCTCCACTACCGGCGCGATTATCGGCTGGCGGTCGTGGAAGCCAAGAAGAGCATACGCCATGTCGCTGATGGACTTCCACAAGCTAAAGAATATGCCCAAACTCTGGGTGTACGCTTTGCCTACGCCACCAATGGGCGCGACATTCTTGAGTTTGACTCGCTGACCGGCGAGTTGCGCGAACTGCAAGCCTTTCCCTCGCCCGAGGAATTGTGGTCGCGGGCAAACCATCTTTCCACGGATCACGCGGAAAAACTGCTCACGCCATCGCGCACCAAACAACCCCTCCGCTATTACCAAGACATTGCCATCAATCGGGCCGTCGAGGCCATTCTGTCGGGCCAAAAACGGGTGCTGCTGACATTGGCCACCGGCACCGGCAAGACCGCGATTGCAGCACAAATCTCCTGGAAACTCTGGAGCTCGCGCTGGAACGTGAAAGGACGGGCCGGACGCCGGCCCCGGATACTGTTCCTGGCTGATCGCAATTTCCTGGTGGATGATCCTTACAGCAAAGACTTTGCCATCTTTGGAGAGGCGCGTTGGAAGATCCAACGTGAAGCCAACACGGCCCACGATATGTATTTTGCGATCTATCAGGCCGTAGATGACGATGAGTGGACTCCCGGTTTATATCGTGAATATCCTCGAGATTTCTTTGACCTGGTCATTGTGGACGAATGCCATCGGGGCTCAGCCAAGGACGAAAGCAACTGGCGCGAGATCTTGAACTACTTCCACAACGCCGTGCAGGTCGGTATGACGGCTACGCCCTTGCGCGAGGATAATCGCGACAGCTACGCTTATTTTGGCAACCCGCTTTACGTGTACAGCCTTCAACAAGGCATTGACGATGGTTTCCTCGCGCCTTATCGAGTCCATCGCATCGTGACCAATGTGGATTTGGATGGCTACCGCCCGGGGCGCGGTGAGCGCGACAAGTACGGCGAAGTCATTCCCGACCGGCTCTACAAGACGCCGGAATTCGAGCGGGACGTTGTCTTGAAGGCCCGCACGCGAGCCATTGCTCAACATCTGACAGACTTCTTGAAAAAGATCGGCGACCGCTTTGCCAAGACGATCATTTTTTGCGTGGATCAGGATCATGCCGCCAATATGCTGGTGGAGTTGAGCAAATTGAACCAGGACATGCTCCAGCCGTATCCCGATTACGTGGTGCGGATAACGGCCAACGACGGAGACATCGGCAAAGGTTATTTGAGCAAGTTCACCGATGTTGAAAGCAAGACGCCTGTGCTCGTGACCACCTCCCAACTCTTGACGACCGGCGTAGACGTGCCCACCTGTCGAGTGATTGCGATTGCGCGACCGGTCAACTCCATTGTCGAGTTCAAGCAGATCATCGGGCGCGGCACACGCATCCGCGATGACTTCGGCAAATTATGGTTCGATATTCTTGACTACACCGGCAGCGCGGTGGAGCGTTTTTCTGACCCGGAGTTTGATGGCTTCCCGGCGCTGGCCACGCAGGCCGAAATCGACGCCGCCGGCCAAGTGATGCCAGACTCTGAAAAGATCACCATGCCTGGGGAGCAAGTCGAAGACGTCGAGGTGGTAAAGGACGAACGCGAAGTCGGCTATGGGCGCAAGAAGTTCGTGGTTGAAAAAGGCTTTGTCGAGATCGTCGCCAATGTCGTTTACGAGTTAGATCCGGAAGGCACGCGCCTGCGGTCAATGTCCTACACGCAGTATGCGGCCAACGTCGTTCAGCGACTGTACACCACTGCCGCCGCGTTGCGCCAGGAATGGGCCAGCGCCAGCGAACGCTCGGCGGTGATCGCGGCGTTGGAAGAACGCGGCGTCTCATTCGATTATCTGGCCGAGCTGCTCAACCAACTTGATGCGGACCCATTCGATTTGATTTGCCATGTCGCGTTTCAATCCCCCGTTTTCACACGCCGTGAGCGCAGTGATCGTTTGAAGCGGGACGAACGCGCCTTTTTCGAGAAGTTTACGTCAGAAGCCCGCCAAATCCTGAATGAAGTCCTGGAGAAATATATTGAAGCCGGCGTCACCGAATTCAAGGTGCCCGACATCCTCAAACTACCGCCCGTCGTTCAACACGGCAACGTCATGGAAATCAGCCAGAAGTTCGGCGGCGCGGAAAAACTCCGCGCCACGCTGACGGACTTACAGACGATGCTCTACGCGGATTGGCCGGGGCCCTGAGCTCTGGCCGGGAACGCTTCATGCCGAAACGCACTCAAACGCAAGCTCCAGCGACGAAAACCACGGTCGCTCATCTGGCTTCCATTGTGAAGACGGCCCGCGACCTCATGCGGAAGGACAAGGGGCTCTCCGGCGACACCGACCGCCTGCCCCAGTTGACGTGGATCATGTTCCTCAAATTC
>JBQTJD010000595.1:0-7639 GCA_052387475.1 Anaerolineales bacterium
ACTGAACACTGAGGCGCTGACGGAAACGTTGTTCGACGACCTGCGCGCCGCTGGCACAACCGTCGGCATCGGACGTTACGACGAAGCGCGGCTGATTTACACCGAGCCGATGTTCGCCGCCGGCCCCAATCCCACCGACGAGCGCCGCACTATTCATATTGGGCTTGATGTGTTCGCCGAGGCTGGCATGCCAGTGTTCGCGCCGCTGCCCGGCACGGTGCACGCTTTCGCCAACAACGCGCAGAAACAGGACTATGGCCCCGTCATCGTCCTCCGCCACGAAACAGACGAAGGCCTCCAGTTCTTCACGCTGTACGGTCATCTCAGCCGCGAGTCACTCAATGGACTCAGCCTCGGGCAAGCCATCACGAGTGAGCAACGGTGGGGCGCCATTGGCGAAGCAGCAGTAAATGGTGCATGGCCGCCACACCTGCACTTTCAAATCCTCACCGACACGCTCGACCTCGACACCAACTTCCCCGGCGTGGCGTTCGCGAGCCAACGCGATGTGTGGAAGAGTCTCTCGCCTGACCCGAACATCATCGTCCGCGTGCCACTCGACCGTTTCCCAGCGCCGGAGCCGAGCCATGCTGAGACGCTGGCCGCGCGCCGCGCCCAGCTCGGCGGCAACTTGAACCTTAGCTATCGCAACCCGCTCAAGATCGTGCGCGGATGGAAACAGTTCTTGTACGATGAGACCGGACGCGCGTACCTCGACGTGTACAACAACGTGCCGCTCGTCGGGCACAGCCACCCGCGCGTGGTGCAGGCGGCGCAACAACAACTGGCGCTGCTCAATACCAACACTCGCTATCTGCACGACAACGTGTTGCGCTACGCCGAACGGTTGACAGCGTTGATGCCGGAGCCGTTGCGCGTGTGCTACTTCCTAAACTCGGCTAGCGAGGCGAATGAGCTGGCGCTGCGACTGGCACGCGCGTACACGCAACATCACGACATCATTGTGTTGGAGCACGCTTATCACGGCCATACCACCACGCTCATTGACATCAGCCCATACAAATTCAACGGGCCGGGCGGCGCGGGCAAACAACCATGGGTGCACGTCGCCCCTCTCGCCGATGACTATCGTGGGCCGTACAAACGCAACGACCCCGACGCCGGGCGCAAGTACGCCGCCCGCGTCAACGACATCCTTACCGCGCTGGCTCCGACGCGGGCCGCCGCCTTCATCGCCGAGAGCGCGCCGAGCGTGAGCGGGCAAATCGTCTTCCCGCCCGGTTATCTCTCCGAAGCATATCGGCACGTGCGCGCCGCCGGGGGCGTATGCATCGCCGATGAAGTGCAAGTGGGTTTTGGCCGCCTCGGCGCGCACTTCTGGGGCTTCGCGTCGCAGGGCGTCGTGCCCGACATCGTCGTGCTCGGCAAGCCCATCGGCAATGCGTTCCCGCTGGCCGCCGTCGTCACCACACCGGCAATAGCCGCCGCGTTTGACAACGGCATGGAATTCTTCAGCACCTTTGGCGGTAACCCGGTGGCGTGCGCGGCGGGATTGGCCGTGCTCGATGTGTTAAAGGATGAAGCACTACCGGAAAATGCGCTCCGTGTGGGGGATTATCTGCGGGATAGCCTGTGCGCGTTGATGAACCATTATCCGCTGGTGGGCGATGTACGCGGGATGGGATTATTTCTCGGAGTGGAGCTGGTGCGCGACCGCGATACACTTGAGCCGGCAGGCGAGGAAACTGGCTACATCGTCAATCGTCTGCGCGAGCGCGGCATCTTGTGTGGCGCCGATGGCTCGCACCACAACGTCCTCAAGCTCCGCCCGCCGCTGTGCTTCACCGAGCGCGACGCGGATTTGTTTGTGGCGACGCTGGATGAGATTTTGGCGGAGGATGGGGTGAGCGGCATTGGCTAGAAGCCAACGGCTGTGATGCGTGGTGAAGCCGCTTCGCGGGCTTGGGGTATGCCCCGCGCCGGCTTACTACCGCTGCTGGCGATGCGCGTAATAAAAAATGCGCGATAATGCTGCCATCCTTTTCAATTGAGAACACCTTGACCGACACTCCCGAAACAACTCCCCTCGCCGACGTTACACTCGAACAACTGCCCGACCGTTTGCGTGAGGCCGCCGCGCGCGCCGGCTGGACGACACTCATGCCGGTGCAGGCACGGGCCATCCCCTATTTGCTGGCCGGGCGCGATATGATGATTCAGGCCCGTACCGGAAGTGGCAAAACCGGCGCGTATCTGCTGCCGATGCTTGAACGGCTCGACCCGCACAAGCCTGGCTGTCAAGCCCTCATCCTCGTACCGACGCGCGAACTGGCGCGACAGGTATGGCAGGAAGCTGAACTGCTGTGTGGCGCAGCGGGTTTCCGCACGGTAGCCGTATACGGCGGCGTGGGCTACGGCCCGCAGATTGACGCGCTCAAGCAGGGTGCGCACATCGTCGTCGGCACACCGGGCCGCGTGCTCGACCACCTTATCAAACGCACGTTCTCGCTTGCTCAACTGCAAATGTTGATCTTCGATGAGGCCGACCGCATGCTCTCGATGGGCTTCTACCCTGACATGAAACAGGTGCAACGGCATTTGCCAAAGCACGAACTACACGTCTGCATGTTCTCAGCCACTTTCCCGGGCTACGTCATGCGCGTGGCGCAGGAGTTCATCGCCGCGCCCGAGTTCATCTCCCTCAGCGGCGACGCCGTGCACGTCACCACCACCGAGCACGCCTTCTACATTGTCCCTGGCATGGATAAAGACCGCAGCCTGGTGCGCATCATCGAAATCGAGAACCCGGCCTCGGCCCTCATCTTCTGCAATACCAAAGCCAAAGTCCATTACGTGACGGTGGTGCTGCAACGCTTTGGTTACGATGCGGATGAGTTGAGCGCCGACCTCTCGCAGGCTCAGCGCGAGCAGGTGCTCGAACGCGTGCGCCAGGGCACGCTGCGCTTTTTGGTCGCATCGGACGTCGCCGCGCGCGGCCTCGACCTCCCCGAACTCTCACATGTGATTCAGTACGAGCCGCCGGACGACGTTGAGGGTTACATTCACCGCGCCGGGCGCACCGGCCGGGCGGGCGCGGCCGGCGTGGCGATTTCGCTGGTCAGCGTGGTGGAGAAGATGGCGCTGGATCGCATCGGCAAGCGCTACAGCATTGATCTACAGGAGCGCCCGCTGCCCTCGGATGCGGATGTGGCGGCGGTGGTAGCCGAACGGCTAACGGCGCTACTCGAAGCGCGGCTGCGCGAGCGTGACAAGTTGCAGACCGAACGCAGCGAACGTTTTGTGCCGCTGGCCCGCAGCCTGGCAGAGAACGAAGACGAGTCGGCCCTCATCGCCATGCTGCTCGACGATTATTATCAACAACAATTGCACGCGCCGGTGGCCCAACCCACGGGTGAAGCGCCCGCGAAGAAACCCTCGTCATCCGGTGAGGGTCGAGGCGGCCGCCGCCGAAACTTCCGCCGTCGCTAGCGCCATGCCATCGGGCATTGTCTCTCTGCTCGACGAACAACACGACGCGCTCACGCGCAATCTTTGGGCAGAACTTGAGCAGCGTTTTGACCTGCATAGCATCGGCGCGACGCCCTATCCGCATTTCTCTTATCACGTCGCTCGGGGATATGACGCTGCGGGTGTCGAACGGGTGCTGGAGACCATTGCCGCGCACGCCAGGCCGTTCGAAGTGAGCACCACCGGCTTGGGCGTATTTACTGGTTCAACGCCTGTGCTGTATTTGCCCGTCGTCCGCACTCAGGCGCTGACGGAGTTTCACGAGCAAGTGTGGTCGGCACTCGAGCCGTTCGCCACAAACTCGATGAGTTATTACGCACCGCAGAACTGGATGCCGCACATCACTCTGGCGCAACACGACTTGACCCCGGAAGTGCTGGCAGCGGTGATGGGCGCGCTCGGGACCTACAGCTTCAACTGGGTACTCATGGTGAATAACCTGGCCTTCATTGAAGATACGGGAAATGAGCAGAGTTTGAAGTTGCACTGTGAATTCGGCGATGATTCGGTCTAAACGGCCTCGGTTGATTCAAGTATCCGAACGGTAATACAAAAACATCAACCCCGCTGCGCAGGCGGCGAGGGTGTGCCAGAGTGCATGCGCCGGGATGAGCAGACCGGGCAGGCACGGCACAAACCATAGCGCGGCACCGACGGCGAAGCATCCCATCCCCGCTGCGAGATAACGCGCCTGCGCCCGCGGCCGGCCGCGAGTCCAGATCAGCGCCTCGAACAGCAGCGCGCCAGCGATCAATCCGCCAAAGACCAATTGTTGTAAATTACGCGCCACTATCATTTGCACACCACCGACGGCGACGATGGCGAGAAATCCCACCGCGAATGCGCCGCTGCTCAACGGTCTTAGTCGGGCGAAGTTGTACAGCAGCAGCAGGCCGCATAGCGCATACACCCCTACCAGATCAAACCACTCGCCGACGCGCGTGAGCGAGGCGTGATAGAAGAACGAGCCGAAGCCGATGGCAATCGCCGCGCTGCCATACACACGCGCGTACTTTGTTTCCGGTGATGGCGCAAACAGCACCAGCAAGCCCACCAGCACAAATGCCAGATTTGAATACGTGCTGACGAACTGCGCCACAAAGTTGTCATCGAAACGTTCGCAATAGCAGTCGACGATCTCGCAGCCGTCGCGTGCCCAGCTTACCCACGGTGAGGGCAGCCACGCCAACGTCAGCGCTGCCAGTGTGAGCGCAGCAAAAATCAATATCGGACGAGTCCACCATCGGTGTGACTCTGTGTTCATCTGTGGATCACTTTCTGCGGTATCATTGCGCGTCCGGCGTGGGAGTATACCGTGTCCAATAAAAGTGAATTCACCATTCAAAACACATATCAGTATGATCGCACCAGCACGGCGCGCTGGGTGTGGTCGCACGTGTGGCGACACAAGCGCTACCTGTTTCAGGCGCTGGGCTTTTACACCGTCAGCCTCGTCTGCTATTCACTGGCCCCGGTGCTCACCGGCCGCGCGGCGGAGGAGATGCTCAAACCCGGCGGCGGGCTGTTGTTGTATTTCGCCCTCGGGGTGATGGGCGTGTTGATGTTGGACGGTTTTGCCAACGTCACGGCTGCCTACTCGGCGGAGAACGTCGGCAAACGCTTTCAGGCCGATGCGCGGCAGGAGTTATACGAAGCCCTGCTCGGCAAAAGCCAGACCTTTCACAACCGCCAGCGCGTCGGCGACCTGATGGCCCGCGCCACCGACGACACCAGCACCCTCAGCGACATGATCATCCCCGGCTCCAGCCTGATCATGGAAAGCACGCTCGCCATCATCATTCCGTTCATTTATATCGGCGTGATTCAACTTGAATTGCTTACGGTGCCGGTGCTCTTCATCCTCTGTCACGCCGTGGCGCTGCGCGCTTACGTGCGCCAGCTGCAACCGGTGACCGAGCGCGAGCGCATGTTGTTCGGGCAGATGAATGCCGGGCTGGAGGAGTCGATCTCGGGCATCGAAGTGGTGAAGGCCAGTTCGCAGGAGAACTTCGAGCGCAGCAAATATCAGCGCCAGGCCACTGCCAGCCGCGATACCTTCGTGCGGCGCGGCTACGTCGAAGCGCGCTATCTGCCGCTGCTGCTCTTCGCCATCGCGGCCGGCTTGCAGTTCCTGCACGGGCTATGGCTCTATCAGCGCGGTCTGGTATCCATCGCCGAAATCATCGCCGTGGTCGGGCTGATGGAAGTGCTGCGCTTCCCGACCTTCATCTCCATCTTCACCTTCTCGCTCGTGCAATCGGGCCTGGCCGGGGCCAAGCGCATCCTCACCATCATCCGCAGCGAAACTGAGGTGGATGAAAACGCAGCTGGCCACGACGCGCCGATGCGGGGCGAGATCGTGTTCGAAGCGGTGTCCTTTGGATACGAAGACCGCCCGCTGTTGCACAACGTCTCGTTCCGCGTAGCGCCAGGGCAGACGGTGGCGATTGTGGGGCAGACCGGCTCGGGCAAGAGCAGCCTGACGCAACTGGTGAACCGCACTTACGATGCAACGGCGGGCCGGGTGTTGATTGACGGTGTGGACGTGCGGCGCTGGAGCCTGGATGCGCTGCGCTCGCAGATTGGCAAGATCGAGCAGGACATCTTCTTGTTCTCGCGCACTATCGCCGAGAACATCGCCTTTGGCAAACCCACCGCAACGCAGACCGAGATCGAGGATGCGGCCAAAGCCGCCCAGGCCCACGACTTCATTTTGAGTTTCAAAGACGGCTACAACACCGTCGTCGGCGAGCGTGGGGTGACGCTCTCCGGCGGGCAGCGGCAACGCCTGGCGCTGGCGCGCGCCTTCCTTAGCGACCCCCGCATTTTGATTTTGGACGACGCAACCAGCGCGATCGACTCGGCCACCGAGGATGAGATCCAACGCGCAATGCGCCGCATCCAACACGGGCGCACCACCCTGCTCATCACCCATCGCCTCTCGCAAATCCGCTGGGCCGATACCATTTTGGTGCTCGATCAGGGCCAACTCGTCGCCAGCGGCGCGCACGAGACTTTGCTGAGACACTCGCTGCACTACCGGCGCATTTTTGCGCGGTATGACATGGCACTTCCACAATTGGAGGCTGCCACCAGTTGACGAACGACGGAGGACGAAAGCAGGCCGTTCGTAGCCAGCTTTCGTCCACCGTCCATCGTCATCCGTATGCGAAGCATATGGGCTTCTTAATGGACGGCCTCGATGCCGAGGCCTACGACCGAACGTATAGCGACCGCGCGCTGGTGGGGCGCATCCTCAACTACTTCTGGCCGCAGACGGGCCGGATCAGCATCGTGTCGGCGGCCATCGTCGCCAACGCGCTGGTAGACATTGCCTTGCCCATTTACATCTCGCGCAGCCTGGACGACATCGTAGCGGGCCGCGCCAACCTGATGTGGGTGACGATTACCGTCGTGGCGCTGGGTTGCCTGTCGTGGGTGTTCAATTTCGTGCGCCGCTCGCGTTCGGCGCAGGCCGTGGCCGATGTGGTGCTGCAACTGCGCTCAGACGCCTTCGACGCGGTGCTGAAACGCGATTTGTCGTTCTATGACCAATTCGCCTCGGGCAAGATCGTCAGCCGCGTCAACTCGGACACGCAGGCGTTCTCGCAGGTGGTCGTGCTGGCGATGGATCTGGTCAGCCAACTGCTGCTCGTCGTGCTGCTCATTGGCTATCTGTTCACCGTCAACCTACAGCTTACGCTGACCGTTCTGGCGCTCGCACCATTTATCGTCATTGTCGCGTTGGCCTTCCGGCGCATCGCCCGCGACTCCATCACGCAGGCGCGCCGGGCCAGCGCCGGCGTCAGTTCACACATTCAGGAAACGATCAGCGGCATTTCGGTAGCCAAGACGTTTCGCCAGGAGCAAGCCGTCTACGATGAGTTCCTCGGCGTCAACGCGCAGAGCTTCCGCATCAACCTGCGCACCGGTTACGTGTTCAGCGCCATCTTCCCGGTGCTCAACATCCTCGCCGGCATCGGCACAGCCGCGCTGGTGTACTTCGGCGGACGGCTGGTGAATGATACGGTGCTCAGCCCCGGCCAGTGGTTCCTGTTCATCGAAGGCATCCGGCTGTTCTGGGTCCCGCTCACCAGCATCGCCAGCTTTTGGAGCCAGTTTCAACTTGGCCTTGCGGCTGCCGAGCGCG
>JBQTJD010000596.1:0-5125 GCA_052387475.1 Anaerolineales bacterium
CCGCGCTGCGTGATGGAGATGAGCACCGGCTTGTTCTCCACCAAATCTTCCTCGCTCATCGATTCGGTCGCCTCGGCGGCAATCTGCGTGCGGCGGTCGTCGCCATACTTCTCGGCCAACTCGTTGAGATCGGTCTTGATCAGCGTGAGGATCTTCTTCGGGTTGGCGAGCAGGTCTTCGAAAAAAGCGATCTCATCTTTAACTTGCTTGTACTCATCCTCGATCTTCTGCCGTTCCAGCGCGGCCAGGCGGCGCAACTGCATGTCGAGGATGGCCTGCGATTGAACCTCGGTGAGGTTGAAGCGCGTTATCAGCCGGTCTTTGGCTGCGTCGGCGTCGGGGCTTTCGCGAATGGTTTGGATCACCGCATCGAGGTTCGCCAGTGCGATGAGCAGCCCTTCGAGGATGTGCGCACGGCGGCGGGCCTTTTCCAACTCAAATTCGGTGCGGCGGGTGATGACGACGCGCCGGTGCTCGACGAAAGCCTGTAGCGCGGGCTTGAGGCGCAGCAAACGCGGCTCGGCGCGCCCGGTCTCGTCGCTGACGAGCGCCAGCATCTGCACGCCAAAAGTGGATTGCAGGGCGGTGAATTTATAGAGTTGATTGAGGACTTTACGCGCCTGCGCCGCGCGCTTAAGTTCGATGACGACGCTGATGCCGCGCCGGTCGCTCTCGTCGCGCAAATCGCTGATGGCGTCAATTCTTTCATCGCGCACCAGTTCGGCGATGCGCTCAATGAGCGTGGACTTGTTCACCATGTACGGCAACTCGGTGATGACGATGCGTTGCCGGTTGCTGCTCATGTCTTCGATGTGCGCCACGCCGCGCACCACGATGCGGCCCTTGCCCTCGCCGTACGCGGCGTTGATGCCCTCGCGCCCTACGATGATGCCACCGGTCGGGAAGTCCGGCCCCTTCACAAACTGCATTAACTCTTCGAGGCCAATGTCGTCAGCGGTGTCGTAGTGGTCGATCAAGTGCGCGATGGCGGCGGCGACCTCGCGCAAGTTGTGCGGCGGGATGTTAGTCGCCATGCCGACGGCGATGCCGGTCGCGCCGTTCAACAACAGATTCGGCAGCCGCGCTGGCAACACGGTCGGTTCCTGCAGCGAGCCATCAAAGTTGTCGCTGAAGTCCACCGTGTTCTTGTCAATGTCGGCCAGCAGCTCTTCGGCCATGCGGCTGAGGCGCGCTTCGGTGTACCGCATCGCGGCCGGTGCATCGCCATCCACCGAGCCGAAGTTGCCCTGCCCATCCACCAGCATGTAGCGCATGGAAAAATCCTGCGCCATGCGCGCCATCGCCTCGTACACCGCCGAGTCGCCGTGCGGGTGATACTTGCCCAGCACCTCGCCGACGATACGGGCTGATTTCTTGTACGCCGAATTCGAGCGCAGGCCCATGTCGTGCATGGCGTACAGGATGCGGCGCTGCACCGGCTTGAGGCCGTCGCGGGCGTCGGGCAACGCGCGGGCCACGATCACGCTCATGGCGTAATCCAGATACGCCGAGCGCATTTGTTGATCAATATTGATCCGTTGGATCTGACCGACGTTCGGGTCTTGATCCATGTTGGGTTGATCCATGTCCTAGCCTTCTTTCACCGCTAATGTACGACTGAGGAAAATTCAACCGCGGAGCACGCCGAGAACACGGAGAAAATAGGTTTTCTCTGCGCTCTCAGCGCTCTCAGCGGTGAAATCCTTTGACCTTAAGTGTACTCAACGCGAGGCAACTTTACCACTCGAATCATTTTATCCTGAGTGGAGGCGACACATAAAACTCCGCTCCGTCAAGGGCGGGGTTCCTCACGGGGAGCCGCGCGCCGGTCGCATAATCGTATAGCCCAATCCGCAGGCGGTACTCGCCGGGCGGCAAATCCACCGGGATTTGTAGGGCAATTTGGTCATGGATGATTTCGCCGGGCAGCCAGCTGGTCGTCGGGCGGAGGTCGGCGACGGGCTGGCCGTCGTGCTGACTGAGGATTTGACCGTCGCGGATGAGGTGGACGAAGATTTTGTACTGAACCGTTGTCGGCCTTTGGGCTGACAACGTCACTCGCACGCGCAACGGCTCGCCGGGCCGCGCAGCTTGATCGCGCCGCGCAGCCGCTTCCCCCACCGCCACCGTTCGCAGCACCAGCCCATCACCGAAAGTCACATCCGTTTGCCACCTGAGATCCAACTCAACCACACCGGCCCAATCCACCACGCGCAGCGGGCCGTACCAGCGCGTATCGACGTGAAAAAAGTTCTCAGCCAGCCACGTTTCAAACGCACGCCCGGGGTCGAAGCGCGCGTCATCTAAAAACACGGTGCGCAGTTGTGGCAATGCCTGCACCGCGGCCATGAGCGCCGCCGTATCCCAGCGTTGTTCAAGATCAAGCACCGTGTGAGTCGTGCGTTCCTTCAACAACGTGGCCTGATGCAGCGGATAGGGTACGAGCGTTGTGCCGGTGGACGTCTCGGCAATGAGTTGGTCATACGCGTCGAGGAAGGCATCGGGCCGCTGAAAGACCGTGTCAAAAAGAGTCGCTGTGAGGTCAGTGAAACAAGTCAACCGCAATGCCTTCGCCTCACCCTCGCGGTCGAGCGTCAATACTGTTTCGGCGTCAGCGGGCGCGTCGCTGTCGAGTTCTTCAACGACGTACACACCGCGCCCGGCCTCGAATGCTGCTTGCGCATCGGGCCAGCGTGCTTCGGTCGCCGCCACGGCCTGCACATGCCGCGCGTCGAGGTAGGCGTTCAGCGGCAGCACCTGCCACGCCGTCTTCGTGAGGATCAAGGGCTGAGATTCGCGCGCTAGCACCGTCGCTGCAATCTCGCGGAAGCCGATGCCGGAGTAGAAACCGGTGAGGTATTGCTGGCGATCAATCGCCGGCAACTCAACTTGTGTGGGCGTGGTGAGCAGAGTCAGCGAGTTGCGGAACGAGAACGTGCCAATGGTGAGCGCGAGCACGGCGGCGAGTACGCCGCTGGGAGAACGTCGTTGGACTTCGTCCAACTTAGGCGGTTCTCCAACGCGCCTATGGCGCACGGCGGCGAGGAAGTTGCGGCCCTTGAAAAAAAACGCCACCCCGTTCGCCGCCAGCACGAGCAGCGGCACGATCATAAAACCCATGTAGCGCGGCACGACCACCGACTGCATCGTGACGATGACGGCGAGGAGCATGACGAGAGTGGTGAGGGCGAGGATAATGGTGAATGGCCGAGTGTTCGCCCTCACCCCTGACCCCTCTCCCGATGGGAGAGGGGAACTGCGGCCCTTCACCGCCACGCCAAACAGCGCCGCTGCAATCAGCGGCCAGCCAAAGTACGGCGGCACGACCTCCGGCAGGCTGCCGAGGGCGAGCGGGAAACGCCGCCCCTGTTCGGCCCAATCGCCCTCGCACAGTATGGGCGGGCACTGCAATTGGCTTAGACTCGAATCAGCAAGGATGCCACCGCCGCTGCCCAGTCGTGGGCCGAGCAGCGATGCGAACACGCCGATGCTCGCAGCCGCCACGAGCAATGCCGCGCCGAATTGCAGCGCGAGCGTGAGCCGGTCGTGGCGGGTGTGTGGAATGAAGATGAGGGCGAGTGCGAATACGATAGGATATTGTGCCGCGCTAAACTTGGCCAGCACCGCCGCCGCGAACGCGAAGCCTAGCGGCGCGACGAGCGCCCAGCGCCGCGTGCGTGCCAGCCCGAGCGCACTCACGAGCATCACTGAGCCAAACGCCGTCGCCACCGGATCGGTGATGGCTTGTCGGTCGTGAAACAGCGCGTACGGCAACACGGCATATAACCCGCCCGCGATCCACCCAGCGATGCGCCCGCCCGCCCATCGGCCCAATGTTAGACATGCCGCGCAATTCAGCACCGAGAGTAACGCCACTACCGCGCGCGCCAGCCACAACGGCCCTGCGCCCGAAAGATCGAACAGTGCCATCCACATGACGGCGAGGATGCGGCCCTCCATCCACACCGGGTACGCCGGCGTGTTGGCGGCGAAGAGTTTGGCCCAATGCACGTATGTGGCTTCATCGACAAAAACCGGGAAGCTCAACAAATCCGTCAACCGCAAAAACAATGCGGCGAGCAGGATGAAGACTGGAATGAAGCGCTGCATCACGCGCGATTGTACCCGTGTAGCCCGCGAAGGGCTTTGAGCCCTTCGCGGGCTGGACTAAGTTTGACGCCGGTGGTACAAGTGCCCCACCGCAACCCAATCGTGAGGCAAATATGCGAACCATTCTAGGCGTGCTGCGCGTTGTTGGCGTCATTTTGTTGGCCGTTGTCGTTTTGGCTGCTACCTTCCTTGGCTACACCATCACCCGCTCCTTCCCGCAAACCACTGGCTCTGCGCGCTTGCCCGGCTTGAGCGCTTCGGTCGAAGTGATCCGCGATGCGAACGGCGTGCCGCACATTTACGCTGACACGCCGCACGATCTCTTCATGGCGCAGGGCTTCATCCACGCGCAAGACCGCTTCTGGCAGATGGATTTCTGGCGGCACACCACCGCCGGCCGCCTCTCCGAACTCGTGGGCGAGAGCCAGGTGGAGACGGATATGTTTCTGCGCACGGTGGGTTGGCGGCGCGTGGCCGAGCAGGAATACGCGAGCGCCGACGCCGAGATGCGTGGCGTGCTCGACGCGTATGCCGCCGGCGTGAATGCCTATATCGGCGCGCGCAGTTACGCCGACCTCGGGTTGGAGTATTCGCTGCTGGCGCTGAATGGGTTTGATCCGGGGCAAAAGCCGTACGCATGGACTGGAGCCGACTCGCTGGCGTGGGCCAAGGCCATGGCGTGGGACCTGGGCGGCAACATGGACGATGAAATTTATCGCGCGCAACTGACGCAGGCGTTGGGGGCCGAGAAGGCGCGTGAGTTCCTCGTCGATCCGCCGGTGGATCATCCACTCATCATGCCCTCAGCCGCTTTCGATGGCTTGCAGCTCGACACCATACGAGCGCAGGTGAACGGCGTGCGCGCGCTGTTCGGCAACGGCTTTGGTGAGGAAAGGCGCGGCCTTGGCTCGAACAACTGGGTAATCGGCGGAGAGCGCACCGAGTCAGGCCAGCCGTTGCTCGCCAACGACCCGCACCTCAGCATTCAACTCCCCGCCATCTGGTATCTCATCGG
>JBQTJD010000597.1:0-7776 GCA_052387475.1 Anaerolineales bacterium
TCCCGCCCCGCCGCGATGCCAACATCCAGCAGCACGGCAACTGTCAGGCCTCGCCCTTGGGGCGGGACGTCAACCTGCGTTACCTCCGTCAGCATGGCCGGGCCCAGTGGAAGCGCGAGCACGGCTATCATCGTCGGTCGTTGGCCGAAACTGCCATCTTTCGCTTGAAGACGATCTTTAGTCAGCAGCTCAGCGCCCGCCGCTTGGAGACGCAAGCCACCCCAGTCGGCATTCGCTGTCGAGCGCTCAATCTGATGACCCATCTCGGCCTGCCCGATAGCTATCGGGTGACTTGATCACCGCCAGCGCCCTCACCGGCGTCGGCCTCACTACGTCCACCATCTCGATTCATGCAACAAAGCCCTACCAATCCAAAAGTTAAGGCTAGAAGGCGTATTGAGCGCCAGCCACGGCGAAGCGCAAAACGCCAAAAGAAGTAGAGCAGTATGCTTGGGAGAAAGAAGAGAACTATTTGGATGAGGGCCATAGCTGGCTTGTGAGGAGTTATGCTAGAGGTTCGCCAAGTAGTGTACTTTGTGCTGACATGCGTCGCGGGCAATTGTACTGCTGGATGGTGAACTTTGACCGTCAGACACCTCCGTATTCGTGACGTCGCGCGTGCAACGCGCTCCTACGAAAACGGGCCGTGCACAAGCACGGCCCGGTACTGACTTCTGTGTTCTGGCTTCTGATTTCTACCGCCTACCCCCGCGCCACTTCAAACGCCTCGACGCCCTGGGCGCGGCCTTTCACTTCCAACGTGCCCACGGAGGCGATGCTGAATTTAGGCCCGGCGTTGTGCCCGTTATTGATAGATTGATAAGTGAGTGGGCCGACCACGACACGATTGGGCCGCGCGCTCAATTGCAATCGCTGCGCGACGTTGACGGTGTCGCCGAGGACGGTGAACTCGACACGCTCGTCGGTGCCAACGTAGCCCGCCATGGCGATGCCGGTGTTCACGCCCACACCCATTTCAATCGGCTCACCCTCGGCCAGCGCCAACGACTCGAGCCGGCTGAGCATATCCAGCGCGCTCCGCACGGCCCGTTCCTCAGGGTTGGGGCGCTGCGTGGTCACGCCAAAGACCGCCATCACCCCATCGCCAATGTATTTATTGAGCAGCCCGCCATTCTCGAACACCACATCCGTCATCAACTGATAATACCGGCTGAGGATTTCACTGAAGCGGCGCGCCCCGATGCGCTCCGCCAGCCGGGTCGACTCGGAGATGTCGGCGAAGACGACTGTGAGCGTTTTCTCGGCCAGCGGCGGCAGTGAGCCGGTTTGCAAATACTCTTGCAGCAAATACTCGGCCTCGGGCGGGGAGAGGAAGCGTTGCAACAGTTGGCGGATGCGCTGTTCCTTGCGCACATGCTCGAGCAGCCGGGTGCGCTGAATGGTGAGCGCGGCCTGATGGCTGATGGCGATGGCGAGTTGCAAATCGTTTTGGTCGAAGGGACGCGCCAACGGGCGCGTCTTGTAAACGTAGACGAGGGCGACGACTTTCTCACCACTCATCACGGGCACGCACATAGCCGAGCGGATACGCATGAGCAACGTGCTCTTGCCCAGTTGCGGGTCGGCCTGCGCATCGGGGATGATGACGGCCGAGCGCTGGTCAAGCGCCAGCCGTGCGATGGAAACTGGCAAACCGAGGTCATGCAACTGGCTGAAGCGCTCGGCGAGGATGACCTGACATTTATCAGCACCCATCGCCACCCGCATCATGTCGGAGACTTCGCGCAGCGCGGTGTCGAGATCAATCACCGTGTTCAGGCGCTGCGAGACTTCGTATAACAGCACTGCGTGATGATCGAGCGATTCGAGCAGCAGGTCGCGCGTGAGTGGTTGGGTGCCGGGCAGGCTGTCGCCCTCCGAGCCGGGCTTGGGTTGCGTATCACGCTTGGAGAGCGTGAGCACATGCTGCCCGATGCGGACCTGGTCTTCAATGCTCAGGCGGCGTGGCTGGTGCAGCCGTTCACGATTGACGAAGGTGCCGTTGGTGCTGCCGGCATCGACAATCGTGGTGCTGTTCTCGGTGGGATCGTAGATAAATTCGGCGTGTGAGCGCGAGGCCGATTCGTCAGGCAGAGGGATATCACTATCGGATTTGCGGCCAATAGTGGTTTTGCCGGGCTTCAGCACGTACTCGCGCGGCTCCCCCTTGGGGGAACGGATCGTTACTATCCACATACGTTTACGGTCACGCTCCTCATCATGTTGACGAATTTTACCCCGCTGCCAAGCCCGATTGTGTTGGGTTAGGTTGGAGTTAGGGAAGCTATGGGCGGATCAGCAAAGCCAGAAACAGCATACTGCCAATCAATGTGCCAGCGAAAATGATGGCCGGCGTAGGATTGTTCTGCTCCACCGACTCCTGCCGGATCTCCTCGAGCGAGTTAAAGCCCAACAGCCGCAGCACGCCGAAGATCATCGCCCCGGCGATGAGGGCAATGATCGGCCCCCAGAAGGCGATCTGGCTCAACACGATGCGGAGTGACGCTAGAAATTGAAAATAGCCCGAAGGGTTGATGAGCATCGCCAGCGCCTGGCCGACCAGCAGCGCAATGATGACGATTGCCAGAGCCACAACATTGGGGTTTCGCATTTCGCCTCCGATATCCATTCAACACCTGACAGGTCGTGCGAACTGCAGGTTCGCCTAAGACCTGTCAGGTGAGGTGTCGTCACTAGTCAATCTTCTTCATGGCATCCCATGTAATCTTCCAGCCCAGCCACACCGTATCCAGCCCGCCGCCGCCGGATTGATAATCCTCGACGGCCAGCACGCGGTCGTCTTCGCCGGTAGCATGGATGAAGCGCCCCTGCGCACCCACGCTCAATCGCAGCCCCTCGCCCTCCACGCGCGTCACGCCGAAGCGCCCGATGTCGGCCACCGTCCACGTGAGCGGCGGCCAGGCGACCGTCACCTTCGCCGTTTGGCCGCTCTGCCCGAACTGTTTGGCAGCCGGCAGAAAACTCTCGTTGATTTGCTGCTCAGTGATGGCTTGGGCTTCATCAAAAAGATACAGCCGATCTTGCCATTCGTACAGCATGTAATCGCCCATCCAAAGCGCAACGTAGTTGTTACCCGTAGGCACCCACGGCGCATTTCCGCCGCGTTGTTTCTGAGTCAATTCGCTATATTCGATGACGCCCAAAATCTTGGCGTTCAATTCGCCGCGTTTGGGATGTTGAAAGGTCGCAGTCTGCCCTGGTCGGGCATTGGTGTAGCGGTCGTGCATCGTGCCTCCTGCGCGTTGAAGCGTCGGTGTTGGGGTAGGGCGCTGGCCGACATTAGTCGGCGGCGCGACATTAGTGCGCGGCGTGGCGCTCGCGCCTCGCATGCCCTGCGTCAGTTGAATGATCGTACCGATAAAAACGAAGATGAACCCGGCGCAGATCGAAAGAGTGCCCAGTGTTTCCATTCGCCCTCACCACGAACCGGAGTCGTCGCCGCCCGAATCCCAACTGCCGCCATCATCGCCGCCTGAGTCCCACGAGCCGGAGTCTGACCCGCCGTAATCCCACGACCCCGAGTCGGAGCCACCTGAATCCCAACTGCCACTGTCCGAACTGGAACTGTCGTCCTCCCACCAATCGCCCGAACTGTCAGAGCCTGACGATCCGTTGTCAGTCCACCAGCCGCTGTCGCCGGAGCTATTGTTGTTCGACCCGGTGTCAATCGCGCCGCCAAAGAAGCCGGCAAAGAACCACAGCCCAAATCCGGCGATAATGAGCAGTAGGCCCGTACGCTGCCACCAGCGATGGTCGCTCAAGTTCATAAGGCTGAGTATAGTGAAGTTTGGATACAGTGCAAAGTATAATCCGGCGCATGTCACCCGCCGAAGTGCTCAACCGTATCGAGCAAACGGTATCCGCCGAACGCCTACTGTGGCTTGAACGTGTGCGCGGCTTGGCGGAGACGCGCAGACTGTCGTTGTATCTCGTCGGCGGCTTTGTGCGCGATTTGCTGCTCGGCTTGGCACCCGATGATTTCGATCTCGTGCTCGAGGGTGACGCGCCAGCCTTTGCACACGCGGCGGCCCGCAAGTGGGGAGGGGATGTGCTCGTGCACGCGCCATTCCGCACGGCCACGTGGACGACGCCCGACGGCATCGCACTCGACCTCGCCAGCGCCCGCACTGAAACTTATCCGCAACCCGCCGGGCTGCCTAGCGTGCAAACGCCCGCAACCATCACGCAAGATCTGCGCCGGCGTGATTTCTCCATCACCGCCATTGCCCTGCGACTCGATGGCATGCACTTCGGCGAGTTGCTCGACCCGCTCGGCGGGCAAGCCGACCTGGCTGCGCGCACTGTCCGTATCCTTCATCCACTCAGCTTTCGCGATGATCCGACCCGTGTCTTTCGCGCCGTGCGCTACGAGCAACGGCTCGGTCTCCACATTGCGCCCGAAACCCTGGCCCTCATCCCCAACGCGCCCATCACCGCGCTCTCACCCGACCGCGTGCGGCATGAATTCGAGTTGATCGTCCGTGAGCCGAAGGTGATGGAGATGTTGACGCGGTTGCAAAAACTCGATGTGCTGGCGCAGGTGCATGCGGGCTTGGGGTGGGGAGAACGGGAAGCGGCGGACTCCGCGTACGTGCCCCAATTGCCGTGGCGCGAGTGGCGCCTTCCCTCCGCACCGGAGCCGGATGCGCTGTATTGGGCGTTGCTGCTTCGGTCAGCGAGTGAAAGTGCTTGCGTTGCCGTGCTGGCCCGCGTGAATGTGCCGCGCGCTGTTGAACAGGCCGTGCTTGAGAGTCGGGTGCGTGTGACTGCCTCTCCGCCCAGCGCGATCGTTGCCGCGCTTGATCCGCTGAGCGAGTTGGGCATCGTCGCCGCCTACGTCGCGCAGCCCGCCGCGCGCGCTGTCATCCACGACTATCTTTCCCGCTTGCGTTTCATCCGCGCCGCTGCCACCGGCGATGACCTGATCGCGCTCGGCCTCACGCCCGGCCCGCACTTCAAAGAACTGTTGTGGTCGCTCCGCGCCGCCAGACTGGATGGCGAAGTTGTGGATAAAGCGGGCGAACGGAAGAGGATTGACGATTGGATGGCGCAGAACGTGAAACGTGATGTGTGAGAGTCGCTTCGCTTAGTCGCTTCGCTTATCACGCATCACGCGAATACAAATGGATACTGCCACCTTAATCCGTATCCGCCCCGCTCGCGAGAATGATTTGCCCGCGCTGGAGTGGGACGGCGAGTATCGTCACTATCGCCGCGTGTACCAGCAGACGTTCGACGATGTGCGTAAAGGCCGCCGGCTAATGTTGTTGGCCGTGGCCGAGAACGCCATTATCGGGCAGGTGTTTGTGCAATTGCAGGGCGGCACCGATTGGGGCGCGCGCGGCGGCACCACCGCTGAAGAACCGCTCGGCAGTACTCTGCCGCGTTCTCCCACCGCGCGATCACGCGGCGGCAAGCGCGGCTATGTGTATGCGTTTCGTGTGAAGCCGGATTGGCGGCGGCGCGGGGTGGGGCGGCAGTTGATGGCGGCGGCGGAGACGGA
This sequence comes from Anaerolineales bacterium, assembly GCA_052387475.1. Lineage (GTDB taxonomy): Bacteria > Chloroflexota > Anaerolineae > Anaerolineales > UBA6663 > JANWXR01. The sequence continues at coordinate 5,525 of JBQTJD010000597.1, forward strand.
GTTGCTGCGGCGCGGCTTTCACTTGGCCGTCATTGCTGTGGCGCAAAACAACCCGGATGCGCGCCGGCTATACGAGCGGTTGGGCTATGTTGTCTTCTCCGAAGACGCGGGTATCTGGCACTACACCGACGCCGACGGCGTGCAGCGGCGCGTTGAGGAACCGTCGTGGCTGATGGACAAACGATTGGGGTGAAACTCAACCTAGCCGCGCGTCAAACTGATAGTGTGACATACGCTCCACGTGCGTATCCAGAATCAGAAATTGATCTTCAAGTTTGACGCCCTGCCCGAATTTCTCCGAGCCGACGTAGCTTTCGAGACAAATCACCATGCCCGGTTCGAGATGCCCCGGCAGCGGGTACGTCGTGCCGCGCTCGTGGTGCGGGATGTTGGGAAACTCGCCGGCCATGCCGAGGCCGTGCCCCACACAATAGTAGCGGCTTTTACGATTCTCATCCGGTGCCTGCCACGCCTTTTCGGCTAACTCGCGGTATTCAATCCCCGCCTTCAGCAACTCGGCGTTGTTCTCCAATTGCTCACGCGCAAGCGCGTAAAGCTGCCGCTGCTCTGGCGTCGCGCGGCCATCGCCGCACAGAAATGTGCGCGAATAATCCACCGCGTAGCCCTCGTAGCCCGTGGCATCCGTATCCAAACACAACAGGTCGCCCGCCTCGAGCACGCGCGTGCCGCATTCCTGAAAATACGGAAACGTGTGCGGCCCGCTTTGGAACAGGCGCGCGACGATGTACTGCCCGTCTTTGCGCATCAAGTCGTAGTGGAACTCCGCCCACGCCTCCGACTCGGTCATGCCCGGTTTCACGGTGGCTTCGAGCCGCTGTGTGGCGATGTCCACGCGTTGCAAGGCCTCACGCAGGTAGGGGATTTCGATGGGGAGCTTGACGCAGCGCGCCGCGGATAAAGGCTCTTCAGCGTCGCACAGTGTGAAGCCGCGCGCCCGTAGCGCATCGGTGGCCGGTACCGGAAAGCGGTCAACGCCGATCTTGTCAATCGTCGGGTCCACTGAGCGGATGATGGCGGTGATTTCGTCGGCCAGCCGTTCACTAGCCTCGCGCACTGTGCCGTTGGAGCTGACATACGACAGGGCCTCCGACTGTTTGATGAGGTCAATCGTTGGCAGGCCGGCCGCCAGATGTTCGCAGCCCACGAACTCGTAAAGAATGCTTGGCCCGGTGTGGAAGAGGAGCAGGTAGCGCGCCGGTGTCCGCGTCGTGAAGATATCCATGTTCCGCGCGCCGGTGGCGTAGAAGATGTGATTGGAGTCGAGGATGAGGAGGACGGGGATGTCGGCCTTGCGCATGAACTCGCGTGTGCGCGCCAACCGCGCGAGATAGAGTTCATGCCGCCGGTTGGTCAGCGTGACGACATCCCAGTGGTCGGTCCAGCTTACGCCCAGAGTGGTTGGTTGCATGTGAAGGGTCTTTTCTCAGTGTTGAGTGATAGGTCATGGGCGTGCGGCGATTCTCATTCGCCGCTCCGCTTTCGAGAGGCTTTAGATGAGCCGGCACTGGCTCCGACCTTGGACAATAGTCGTTTTGGTGCGATAAGCTCCCAAGCAATTTGAATATGGAAATTCAAGTCCTGATCACTGATGCGATCCAGCTCGATACCTATCCAACCGCGTGTTCCCACATAAGGCGGTTTGAAGAAAATCCTGGGTGAAGTTTCGATCAACACCGTCTGGACGCCAGGTGGTACAGGGAGCCATACGGCGATGTGACCATCGTTGTGATGGTTGTTGGCGAACATGACAAACACCTTGTTGTGGACGAAAAATGTAGGTTCGCCGTGCGAAAGCCTTTCGCTCGTTTCGGGAAGCGCAGCACAAATGCGACGCACTCGCTCCAATTGATTCTTGCTCATAACACTTTTCTGGCCAACACCCTATGCTTCGTGGAAAGCGCCCAACACCGGCTTCAGCCGCGTTGGTAATTAGCACATCTGAGCACACACAAACTCATCGTCTTGAATGCCGACCCAGACGACCGTGACCTGTGGGCTCCCATCTGAATTGAGTGTTGTCAGGTGAGCGAGCGGCCCGGCAGCAATCACGGTTCGGATAGTGTCAGGGATTGTCATGTTGCTTCCTAACATAGTTCTACTATTCAACGTCAGTTCGGGATAAGGAACTCCTTGGGGTAAGCTGGGGTTGCGACCAACCAGCTAGCCAAAGGAGTTCCGATGACCAGTTTAGTCGAATTGTTCTGTGCCGTGGACGACTTTTGCCAACAGTT
>JBQTJD010000598.1:0-4197 GCA_052387475.1 Anaerolineales bacterium
CCGGTCGGCGCATCACCATGTGGGGCATCACTCAGCACGTGATCAAGGACGGCCAGATCACCGAAGAGTGGATGATGTTCAACGAGTTCGATGTCATGCAACAGATTTTTCGCGACTAAGATCGCCGGAGCAACCCTTCGGCATTGGAGACCAGCAATGTACTATCGCGAGATCAAAAAAGAAAAACCGGTCACGGAAGAAGATACGCGCCAACTTCAAGAGACGGTCAGAGATATTCTTTCGCGCGTGAGAGGCGAAGGCGATGCTGCCCTGCGTTTCTTCTCCAAAAAGTTTGACCATTACGAACCTGAGTCATTCCGCATTCCCATGGAGGAAGCGGCTAAAGCCAAAGATGAACTGCCGCCAGCCGTGGTGGAGGAATTAGATTTCGCGATTGAACAGGTAGGCGCATTTGCGCAGGCGCAGAAGGAGCGCCTCACAGCGTTTGAGACCGAGATCAAGCCTGGTATGAAAATGGGCCATCGCGTTGTGCCGGTGTCCTCGGTCGGCTGTTATTTGCCGGCCGGACGCTATCCGTGCCTGACCACAGGGGTGATGGCGGTAATGCCGGCCAAGGTGGCGGGCGTCAAGCGTATCATCGCCTGTAGTTCACCCGGAAAAAGCGGGAGCGTCAGCCCCGGCATCCTGTATACGCTCCACAAAATGGGCGTCGATGAGATCTATTGTCTGGGCGGCGTGCAGGCCATTGGCGCTATGGCTTTTGGCACCGAGACGATTGCGCCAGTGAATATGGTCGTCGGCCCGGGCAACCAGTATGTCGCCGAAGCCAAACGCCAGATTTTCGGAGAGGTCGGGATTGATTTTCTGGCCGGCCCCAGCGAATGCCTCGTGCTAGCCGATGACACCGCGCGCGCCGACTATGTGGCCGCCGACTTGCTGGCGCAGTGCGAGCACGACCCCAATGCCCGCGGCTGCCTCGTGACGACGTCCGAACAACTCGCTCACCAAACCCTAGCCGAGATTGAAAAGCAGCTCAAGGAGCGGACAACAGAGGCGGTAGCGCGCGCCTCGTGGGAGGATCACGGGCGGGTGGTCATCGTGGATAGCCTGGCTGACGCCGCTCGGTACGCTAACGAGTACGCCCCGGAGCACTTGGAGATCCACACCCGCGAGCCGCGCAATGTCCTGCCGCTGCTGGAGAACTACGGCTCGCTCTTCCTGGGCGAGAACACGCCCGAAGTGTACGCCGACAAGATCGCCGGGCCGAACCACATCCTCCCCACCGGGGCCGCCGCGCAATACACCGGCGGGCTGTGGGTGGGGATGTATCTCAAGGTCATTACCCACATGGAAGTGGACACACCCGCTTCAATCAAACTGGCCTGGTATGCCGAAGCGCAGGCCACGTATGAGGGCATGGACGCGCATCGCCACGCCGCCGCGGTCCGGATCAAAGACCTGGCCGCAGGAACGGATTAACTGAATGACAGCTCTTGATCTTCCGCGCTATGCCGATACCGTGGTGATTGGCGGCGGCACCTCGGGTGCGGCGGTGGCCGGGCGCTTGGCGCAGCATACAGAGCAATCCGTGGTGGTGTTGGAAGCCGGACCCGACTATGGCGCGTTCTCCGCCGGCCAATGGCCAGCCGATTTACTCGACGCGCGGGCGATTCCGCTCAGCCATGATTGGGGTTACACCAGCGCCGCTGCCACCGGCCGCCCGCATCATCCGCTCGAACGGGCGCGCGTCCTCGGGGGATGCTCAGCGCACAACGGGTGTATCGCCTTCTGGGGACACCGCACCGATTACGATGGCTGGGCGGCGCTCGGCAATCCGGGTTGGTCCACGGACGAACTACTGCCCTTCTTCCGCCAGGTGAATGAGACTCTGCGCGTCCGGCGCTACGCCCCGGCCGAGATCACGCCCTTTCACGAAGCGTGCCTCGACGCCATGCTCCATAGCGGCCACCCGCTCGTGGAAGACCTGAACAATCTGGACGACGATGTGGGTGCGAGCATCGCCGCAGTGAATGTGCAGGATGGGATCCGCTGGAATGCGGCCTTTGCCTATCTCGACCCGGTTCGCTCGAATAAGCGGCTGACCATCGCAGCCAATGTTGTGGTGGATCGAGTGCGGACGCAAGCAGGGCGCGCGACTGCCATAGACGTGATTGGCCCAAACGGCCCGGCCACGATTGAAGCCGGGCGGGTTGTCCTGTGCGCTGGGGCTTACGGCTCGCCGGCTATCCTGCTCCGTTCCGGCATTGGCCCGGCGGATGAACTCCGCACGTTGGGCATTGAGCCCATTACGAATCTGCCCGGCGTCGGCCGCAACCTGCACGATCACCCCGGCGTGTACTTGCAATTCAGCGGCACACCCAGGCTCATCGAAAACCTGCAGGCCTTTAGCGAGCGTGGCAACACCCTGGTTGCGGAACAAAGCCTCGCTAAATTGCGCAGCGCACACTGCTCGGCTGCCTTTGATCTGCACATCTTCCCCGTTGGCGGGCAGGCGGTGCAGGATCGCAGCCGGTGGGAATTCACGTTCCCGGTCGCCAACATGACCCCTTTATCACGCGGCACGGTGACGCTGAGGGATCGTGATCCGATTGCTGCGCCCGTGATTGACACAGGCTATCTGACTGATCCCGCCGACGCCGACCTTGATGTGCTGTTGAGCGGAATCGATGTAGTGCGCGAGATCACACGCCAGCCCGCGCTGGCTGAACTGCTCGGCGAGGAAATATCGCCCTCGGCGCACTACACCGACCGCGAGTCAGTTCGGCGCGATTGTCTGCATTACTTTCATCCGGTTGGCACCTGTAAGATGGGGCCAGCCTCCGACCCGATGGCGGTAGTGGATGCGCTTGGCAACGTCCACGGCTTCGACAACCTTTACGTTGCCGACACCGCCATCATGCCCACCATCCCGCGCGCCAACACCAATATCCCGGTGCTCGTGGTCGCCGAGCGTATTGTTGATTGGTTGTTAGCACAGGCATGATGCTTTCAGTTCACCTCACGAGTCAACTTCTATGAGCAATAATAACCAGAAAGACCTTACGACGCCCACAGGCTTACATCTGCCAGATACAGGCTATCTGCCGCCGGAAAACCTGGCGCGTATTGACACGCATCCGCTTCGGCCCAAAGGCAAGCCGCGCCGCAATCCCACTGACTTCACCATTTCACTTCGCTCCAAGTTCGGCACTGATCAACAGTTGCTTCATCCCGGCCAGCGCCGCCAAAGCCTGCGCGGCTTTGAAGACCACTACACCGACATCATCGACTTTATCGTGCGCGCCTCGCACAATGTCTGGGAAGGCAAGAACGTCGGCTACATCTACGAGTTGTACAGCCATCGCGCCGTAGTCACCGACGACTCGCATACGTATTGGGGGCGGGATCAGGTCATCGCGAACACCCTCCAATCTATTAATGCCTTTCCCGATTTTCGTGGCTACCCGGATGAAATCATTTGGGCGGGCGATGACGAGGTGGGCTTCTACACTACCCATCGCACCGTGCTCAAAGCGACCAATACCGGTTATAGCACTTATGGTCCGCCGACCGGGAAGACGGTTGAGTTCTGGCTGATCGCCGACTGCATCACGATTGCCAACGAGATTTTCGAAGAATGGGTGCTATACAACACCTCAAGCATGCTGCAGCAGATGGGCTACGACCTGCGTCAGAAGGCGCGTGAACTGGGCAATCAGCGGAACTGGGACAGCCTGAAAGATGCGCGCTACGGCGAGCCGCAGCGCCTGCTCGGTCAGGGCAAACCCGCCCACCTGCCGCCAAAACAGACGGACGGCTTCGACGTTGAAGATTTCATCCGCCGCACCTATCACTATGTCTGGAACTGGCGCATGCTCGGTAAGGTGCGCGATGCCTATGCCCCCGGCCTGCGCTTCTTCGGGCCGAGTGACCGGGCGCTTTACGGCACCGGCGAGTACCAGTCATTCGTGCTCTCGCTGCTGGCGATGTTCCCGGATTTGGAGTTGACGATTGACGACCTGTACTGGATGGGCAATGACCGCGACGGCTATGCGACCACGACGCGCTGGAGCGTGGTGGGGACGCACACCGGGCCGGGGGTGTACGGCACGCCGACCGGTCGGCGCATCACCATGTGGGGCATCACTCAGCACGTGATCAAGGACGGCCAGATCACCGAAGAGTGGATGATGTTCAACGAGTTCGATGTCATGCAACAGATTTTTCGCGACTAAG
>JBQTJD010000599.1:0-2314 GCA_052387475.1 Anaerolineales bacterium
CCCAGACGGAGTTGCAAAACAACCCGCCCCTCCGTGTGCACACCTCACCGGTCACCGTCAATCAAACCCTCATCGCCTTCGTGCAAGTCGCGCAATCGATGGCCGACATGCAGGCGACGCTAGGGCAATTGCGTGTGGCGTTACTCATCAGCGTGCCGTTGCTGGTGTTGATCGCGGGCGCTGGCGGGTATGTGCTGGCCGCCCGCGCCCTCGCCCCTATCGACACGATCACGCGCACCGCACGCCGCCTTTCAGCCGAAGATTTATCGGAGCGACTCCATCTGCCTGCAACGGATGACGAAGTCGGGCGTTTGGCCGCGACCTTCGATGACATGCTGGCCCGACTCAACGAATCGTTCCGGCGCGAACGCACGTTCACCGCCGATGCTTCGCACGAGTTGCGCACGCCACTCACGGCCATGCAGGCTATCCTCGGCACGATCCGCGAGCGACCGCGCGCACCGGTTGATTACGAGCAGGCCCTGGCCGACCTCGCAGAGGAAACCGACCGGCTGCGAACGCTGACCGAAAACCTGCTCCGGCTCGCGCGCGGCGAGCAGCGCGCTTCGCATGAACCTATTGATCTTTCGACGCTGCTCACCGATGTCGCTGACTCGATGCAGCCATTGGCCGAAGCAAAAGCTTTGACCCTCTCGTGCCACATACCAGATGGCCTAACAATCATGGGTGATCGGGATGATGTCATTCGTTTGTTTGTCAACCTGTTGGACAACGCCATCAAATTTACCGAGCACGGCGGGGTCGCCCTTTGCGCCAGCCGGGAGGATGACCATAGCCTTAGCGTCAGCATTTCCGATACGGGCAGCGGTATCCCCGTCGAACATCTGCCCCATATCTTTGACCGCTTCTATCGTGTGGATGAATCGCGCACCACGCGCGGCACCGGGCTTGGGCTGGCGATTGCCGCCGCCATCGCGCACGCGCATCGCGGAACCATCGAGGCGCGCAGCACAGTGGGCGTCGGCACCACCATCACCGTACGTTTTACAACGCCATAGCCATCTCTAAGACCGGTCTGGCAGTAATATAATGAGTGGGAGACAAGATCGAGAAACGAGGTAACGATGCCAGCACATGAAATGCAGCTTGAACGCACTTATCCGAGTGGAGTGGAAGAATGGTGGTGCCCAATGTGTGGCCGGCGTTTCGTCGCACAGTGGGCGCCCGACACCCGCCGCTTGGTCCTAGAGCCGGGCGAGGCATATATCCCCCATCGCGGCGGCGGCCTCAGCCTCAGCGCGGCGATTGAGCCTGGCACCGGCGAACACACCCCACCGCTGACGGACGCCGAAGCAAATAGCCCCTGGGCCGAGTGGCTGAACGATCTCGATCTCGATCCTGATCGCGATCCCCCCGACGCCGAGCACCCCACGCCGGATACCGAATAAAGCCCGGAACGGCAATGCCGTTCCGGGCTTTGGGCACTGTGCCCCCTTGGGGAGGAGGGTGGAGGTTACGGTGCGTCGAAGAACTGCATCAGGGGGCCTTCCTCGAAGCCGGCCATGCGGGTGGGCACGCCGAGGTTCTGGTGCAGGATGGCCACCACCAGTTTGTAAACATTGGCCTGCGGAACCACGCCGCCGGCGATGTTGAGAGTGGCCGAGTAGTTGCGGGTGAAAGCCACCGGCGCAGCGCTCACCGGCACAATCTGGCTGGCAACCTGACCTTCAAAGCCGCCGCCCATCGACTCGAGCAGCACATTCACGCGCCAGTCGCCGCCGATGGCGGGCGCGATCCCGCCTGAGATGTTCCAGTCAACCCGCACACTCCACGCGTCGCTGCGACGAATGACGGTGTTGGGGTTGGGGCCGGCATCAAAGACCTGTAGCAAGGTGAGCGCACCCGACAGGTTGAGCGGGGTGAGGGATTGAAATGCGGACATGAGATTTTCCCCTTTCTGGGATAGTTCGTTGGATTGCCAATCACTTCCGGAAAGTGCTCGGCGCGGATCAGTCATGGGCCCCTGCCCGATCCGCGAGATCATTGATTTGTGATCTCGTTCAGATAAACGCGGCTAGAATGGAATTTGGGTATGGCGATGTAAAAGGTTGGTTTCGATTTCGGCTTTGGCTGTGATGAAGGCCTCGCGTGAGTTCTCCAAAGCCCAGACGCCGAAACTGCTTTGAGCGCCTGCTCCGAACGCACCGCTGTTCGGATAACTCGCCCATTAGCCGCTCTTACCCTCCGTGGGATAGAATACTCGTAGTTGTATCATCCAAACTCCAATCCTTAACTCAAACTGGATACACAATGCTCGACTTCACACCCGTTCGCGAAAAGACCCTCACGATGG
>JBQTJD010000600.1:0-4914 GCA_052387475.1 Anaerolineales bacterium
GTCCGTCGCTTGGAATAGCCATGTGGTCGCACTTTCCACTCGCCTTCGCCGTACACTTTCAACCCGCTGCTATCCAAGACCGCGTGCAACGGGCCCATCGCCTGCCGTGGCAGGCGCCGGCGCACCGTTTTCCCACGCCGCGACAGCGTCGAGTGATCCGGCACGTCCAAGTCCAACCCCAACAATTCCAGCACCGATTGGGTCAGGCCTTCCGTCGCCCGGTTGGGCAGGTGAAAGATTTCCTTCAGCGTCAGCCTGGCCTCAATCGCCACGTCACTAGACGTCGGCTGGGCCCCCCGCCGCTTTGGCCCTTCGTGCCACCAGTGCTGCGTGACCTCTTCATCCATCCACAACGTCACCGAGCCGCGCTGAACCAACGCCCGCTCGTAGTCCCGCCAATTCCGGATGTGGTATCGTGTCTTCCGGCGTGGCCGGGAAGCTTTGGTGGTATTGCCCATACGCCAAGCTTACCCCAGCCACGCCAGCCTTCTCCAAGCTATTCATGCACCAACGCAGCATCCAACTCAAATCATGTCTGAGCAAGATGCCATGAGCGCCAAGCGGGAGGTAGTGCTCAAGTGCATCCTCCAGTGGCTCAGGAACGGGTTGTTGCCGCAGATGAGCGTAGCGCTGTCGGCATGCACCGTCTCCTCCACCGTTGGATATACCCAATCATTGATCGAGTCACTCACGCGCGAACTGCAACCTGTCGCGAGCGGCCTGCCTTTCGCCTGACGTGATGAATGGATTAAACTTGTCCACATGGACATTCTCGAAGGCGTCGTCGAGCGCATCACCTTCTATAACCCCGAGAACGGCTACTCCGTCCTGCGGCTCGCGCCCGCCACGGCCCGCCGTGCCCTCAACCCCAACGATGAACTGATCACCGTCGTCGGCAACCTGCCCGAAGTCCAGCCCGGCGAACACCTCAAGCTCACCGGCGCGTGGGCCAATCACACTGACTACGGCCGCCAGTTCCGCGCGGAGCACTGCGAGCAGACCCTGCCTGCCAGCGTGGACGGCATCCGTCGCTATCTCGGCTCGGGCCTGATCAAAGGCATCGGGCCGCGCACGGCGGAGAAGATCGTCGAAGCCTTTGGCGCGGAGACGCTCTACGTCATCGACTCGCAGCCGCAACGCCTGCGCGAGGTGCCGGCCATTGGCGAGAAGCGCTACGAGTGGATTACGACGGCCTGGGAGACGCAAAAGGCGATCAAGGAGGTGATGGTCTTTCTGCAAAGCCACGGCGTGCGCACCGGTCTGGCAGTGAAGACCTTCAAGCAGTACGGCGACGAGTCGCTCACGGTGGTGCAGACCGAGCCCTACCGGCTGGCGCGCGACATCTGGGGCGTCGGCTTCAAGACCGCCGACAAGCTGGCGCAGGCGCTGGGCCTGCCGGTTGACTCACCAGCGCGCATCGAGGCCGGGCTGGTGCACACGTTGAACGAACTCGCGGATGACGGGCACGTATACGCCCCGCAGCCCGAACTGACGCGCGTGGCCAGTGAGTTGCTGGCGGTGCCGAGTGAATTGATCGCTCCCGCGCTGGAAAGGCTACAACATTCCGGCCAGATCGTGCGCGAGACGCTGCCCGGCGACGCGCACCCGGCGGTCTACCTCACGCCCTTCCATCGCGCCGAGGTCAACGCGGCGGCGCGCTTACGCACGCTGATCGGCACACGCGATATGTTTGGCCAGACCGCTTCTCGGTTGAGCGACTTCGCCGGCGCGAACTGGGAGTCGCTTTTCGTCACACTCGACACAACCCCCCCCCGAGCCGCGGCACACTCCGCCGCGCAGCGCTCGGCGGTGCAGATGGCGTTGACGCACAAGGTCTGCGTGCTCACCGGCGGGCCGGGCACGGGCAAGACCACGACGCTGCGGGCGCTGATTCACCTGGCCGAGCGGGCCGGTCACACCATCGCGCTGGCTTCGCCGACGGGCCGCGCCGCCAAACGGCTGAGTGAAGCCACCGGTCGCCCGGCGCAGACGCTGCACCGCCTGCTCGGCTTCTCACCGCTGCAAGGCGGCTTCACCCAAAACGAGCACAACCGGCTGCCGGCGCATCTGGTGGTGGTGGATGAAGTCTCGATGCTCGATCTGGTGCTGTTCAACACTCTGCTGAAGGCGGTCGATCCGCGCGCGCACTTGCTGCTCGTCGGCGACGCCGATCAACTGCCGTCGGTGGGCGCGGGCGATGTGTTGCGCGATCTGATCACAAGCGCGCAGATCCCGATCATTCGACTGTCGCACATCTTCCGCCAGGCGGCGGACAGCGACATCATCCGCAACGCCCATCGCATCCACGCCGGTCACATACCGGTCTTCGCCCGCGAGTCGCGCGACTGTTACCTCTTCGTGGAAGACGAGCCGGAAGCGGCGGCGGAGCGTGTGGTGGACGTGGTGGCCAATCGCATCCCGCACAAGTTCGGGCTCAACCCGCTGACGGAGGTGCAGGTCCTCGCCCCGATGCGGCGCGGTGCCGCAGGCGTCATCGCGCTCAATGCCCGTCTGCAAACCGCGCTCAACCCGCCGGCCCCGAACAAAGCTGAACGTCAGATAGGTGGGCGCGCGTTGCGCGTGGGCGATCGGTTGCTGCAAGTGCGGAATGATTATCAAAAGGAAGTGTTCAATGGCGATATCGGCTGGCTGAGCGACCTCGACGCGGAGAGCCAGACGCTGATGGTGAACTTCGACGGCCGGCCGGTGCTTTACGACTGGGCCGACGCGGACGAGTTGCAGCACGCCTTCGCCGTCAGCATCCACAAGGCGCAGGGGTCGGAGTTCCCGGCGGTCGTCATCCCGCTGCTCACGCAACACTACGTGATGTTGCAGCGCAACTTGCTTTACACCGCCCTGACGCGGGCTAGGCAACTGTGCGTCCTGGTTGGCAGCCGCAAAGCCATCGCCATCGCCGTGCGCAACGCCACCGTGCAGCCCCGCTGGAGTGGGCTGGCGCGCCGCTTGGCAGAGTGAAGTGGCTCGTCGGCGCGCACGCGCACCGTTGCGTGCGGGCATATACGCTCTTTCCAAAACCCTCAACGACAAACGGCTCACCCGCGCGCCGGGCCCAAACTGAGCAAACGGGTGCTCTGACAGACGCGATAGTTTCGGAGTCGGCGCCCATCAAAACAGCGACGAGCCAATCGGGGCTACGCGGTCCAACTCAACTCGGATAAAAATGGTGGCATCACGAGCACAACCGATTGCAGCCTTCTCGTAAGCACCAGTGGCGGGCCGCCGAGCGCAGCGTGAACGAAGGTAGACGCTGGCAAGGCAGGGAAATCACGTTATACTATTGGGGTGAGATGTATAACACGATAGGAGTCCGTATGGCGCTGACAATTTCAGACAAAGGCTGGGTCGTCATCCCGGTGGAGTTGCGCCGGAAGTATGCCCTTAACCCTGGCGCACAGGTGCAGGTCGTTGACTACGGTGGCGTGCTCGCGCTTGTGCCGACGCTCGCCAATCCGATTCAGGAAGCGGCCGGGATGTTGAAGGGACGTCGCTCGCTGACGCGAGCCCTGTTGGCTGAGCGCAAAGCGGAAAAACGCCGCGCGGCCAGGCGTGCCCGCTAATCCGGTCGCTTACGTCCTGGATAGTTTCGCTGTTTTGGCTTACCTCGAAGGCGAAAGTGGACAGCGGCGCGTTCAGGTCCTGTTCGAAGACGCCCAACGCGGGGCGTTGGCTTTGTACTTGTCTGTGATCAATTTGGGCGAGGTCATGTACATTGTCGAGCGGGAACAAGGTCTCGTCGGTGCTCAGCGGGCCTTAGCGGCCTTGGATCAATTGCCGATCCAGAGTGTGCCGGTCTCGCGCGCGACCGTGATGGCCGCCGCTCACTTGAAGGCGCGCTATGCCATGTCCTATGCTGATGCGTTTGCGGTGGTCGCCGCGCAAGACCACGGGGCTGTGCTCGTGACGGGTGATCCGGAATTCAAATCGTTGGTCAACGCGGGTGTCGTTCAGGTCGAATGGATACCCCGACGTTGAGGCTCAGGCGAATTTTGCCTCCACAAGACCGCAGACAACCTAACCTGGCGGCGAGCCTCGGGCCGCTTTCCGAAAACGCATCCGGGGAGGGCGAGAGCGCGTTCAACCGAAGAGAACTCGGATCGCAAGTCTTACCCCGGTTGCCAAATCATCTCGCGCCGAGTGAGAAACACTCGTAACTGTGCCGAGGCCGCCTTCACCATCCGGTCGCGCCTGGAAATTGATTACCGTTCGCCACCGGCTCCATGTCAAGCAACCCCAAATGCCCCACCAATTTCCATGTACATGCCCCGGACGTCGAATGCATCGCCAAGGGTAAGGCTCACAAGAGGTACGAGTTTGGCTGCAAAGTCGCCGTTAGTAGCACCCCAGCAACTGGCTGGTGGGATTAAGGCCCATCACGATAACCCGTACGACGGCACCACCCTCAAACCGGCGCTCAGCCAAGTTCAACACCTGCGGGCCTATCACCCGAACAGACAGTGGTGGACCAGGGCTTTCGCGGCCAAGAACACCATCCCAAAGACGTCACGGTGGTGATCACGCGCTTCACGGTCAAAGTGTCCGCCACAGTCAAGCAACTTTTCAAACGACGCAATGCGATTGAACCGATTATCGGCCACGCCAAAAGCGATCACGGTCTGGCGCGCAACTACCTGTGCGCTACCCACGGCAACATGATCAATGCCGTGCTCGTTGGCTGCGGCTTCAATCTTGCCAAGCTGTTGCCCTTCTTCGCCCACGCTCAACCCGCGCGGACTTGCGCTTGACCATCCGTCCGTTGTTCAGGGACGACTACCTAGACTTTTGCAAGGGGCCGAGGAGTGCGCGCTCGTCCGAGTGGACGATTAGATCGTGGGTCTCTGCGGCGGCCAGCAACCACTCACAGCCTACGCTTCCGCGTCATATACAAAACCCGGA
>JBQTJD010000601.1:0-8133 GCA_052387475.1 Anaerolineales bacterium
TGCAGCTCGGTGACCTCGGGCACGTGGCTCTGCACGAACATGATGGTCTCACTCGGGCGGATGCCGGCCGCCAACCAGTCGAGCGCCATCTCGGCGGTATTCTGTCGCAAGTCCTCACGCTCGTCGAGCGTCGTCAGCGCGTGCAAATCCACGATGCAATACACACACTCATACTCATCCTGCAGCGCCACGGAGTTCTTAATTGCGCCCAGGTAATTGCCGAGATGTTGGCGCCCGGTGGGGCGCGCACCGGAGAAGACACGGCCTTTCTTTGTCATTGCGTTGAACGCTCCATAACTGAGATGGCGCGATTATAGCTGGACTGAAAAGCCGGCTCAAACAGTGGAGTGTTATGGGGCTGTTCGCAATTGGGCGATTGCCGCATCGACTTTCGCCTGTGCGGACTCGAGGGAAAGACCGGCGCCCACGGCCAGCCACTCCGCCGGTGAGGCGGCGTCACCAATTCCCCGCAGTAGGGCAGTGTCCACGCGCGCATCGTTCTCTGCCAGCCAGTCGTTCATCATCACTAATGTATTGCGGATGACGTCTGGACGCCGCCACACGCCGCCGCGAAAATCCCAATAGCGTTGGGCCGTCAGCCGTTCGGGCGTGGCCAGCGGCGGGCCGGTCAACACGCTCGCCGGATCCAGATCCAATCGCACCGACTCGCGCACGACGAGGGCGAAGAAGAAACTGTTACCGACGGCATCGCGCCGGCCGTCGCTGAAAGCCAGCCGATCCATAGCCGCGAAGAGCACTTGCACACCGATGGCCCGATGCAACAGGTCGCGCGCCGCGTCGTCGGCGGGGAAGCCCACATCATGGGGCGAGGGCACGAGCAGCGCATACTCCGGGAAGCGGGTGACGTGCGGGGGCAGCACGCTAAAGAGCAGGGGGTCGCCGGGCCGCAACTCCGGCATATCAGGCCACTGATAGTAGCGGTTCGCCAAATCAACCGTAATAGGGGGCTGATTGGCGCAGCCCCAGCGCTGGCAAAACCGCGCCAGCACATCATCGAGGTGTGGCAGCAATTCAATCGCGAAGTCGCGATCCAGGGCGTACCCATTGATCTCAATATACCGACCAGCGAGGCGCATTGGTGCACCCCAATAACTATCCGGCGCGAAGCCGCGCACCCACCCACCGTTCACGCGCTGATAAAACTGGGGCAAGATGAAGGTGAGCGATTGCCCTTCGGAGGTCGCGAAGCGCCGGGCGACCTCTACCTGGAAAAGATCGGGCTGGAGTTGGGTGATGGTTTGCAGTTGGCCTGCTTCTACGATAGGTCGCAACCCGTGCAATGGGGAGGGGGCGAAGAGGTCGTTGGCCGCGCGCTCGAGCCGCTGTTCCAACCAGATGCGATCGCCAGTGCTCGAGAGCGCCAGCAATGTGGTCACATCGCCGGCCAATGCGGCCTGCTCTTCGCGGGCAAAGGTGTTGCGGACGGTTTGCTCCGTGACCCATTGCTGCCAGCCTTCGGTGAGCCACACCGTGAGCAGCACAACGCCGACAGCGGCAATCAACACGCCGCTCACCGAGCGGAAAAAGCTTACGGCCTGGCGAACGGCTTCGGTGGAGAAGGGGGTGTCCGAAGTAGCCTCCGCCATGCCCGGCACAATCCAGCGTTCGGCAGGCGACTCGGCCAGCGGCGCGTCGGTCACCGTCCACTCGAACAGATCGCTCTCAACGGCTGTGGCGGTCATTTCACATCGGATTTTTGCCGACGAGCGACTCGATCCATCCCAAATGCTCGGCGAAGTGATCGGCAGAATTGCCGTAGATCATATTGAGGACAGGCGGCCCATCACCCTCGCCCGGCTCGTCGGGCAAATAGTGTCGGTAGGGCAACTGCAGGTCGGCGTCGGTCAACGGCTCGAGTGCGTGCAACAATTGCTGATGCACAGCGCGGAACTGAGCCAATGCTGTGGTCAATGGCAAGTCTTTTTGCTGAGCCTGGATGACGGCGTTGATCTCGTCATCCTCGCCTTTCAAGTAAATCGCTTCATCTACGCCAAGCCCTTCGTGCCGGGCGCGGCCATTGAGCAGATACACCATCGAGCGCTCCCAGGCCGTCAAATGCACCAGATGATCTTTGACCGACCAGCCCTGCGCATCGCGGGTCGTCGTGAGCTGCGCTTCGGTGAGCCGATCAAGCGCAGCGTTGAGGGCCGACCAGCTTTGCTCAGTGTCGGCCAGCAGTTCGGCTTTAGTCGTTACTTGTCGTTCAGTCATCAAGCTCTCCTGTATTGTCCCGCAACGGCGAATAAAACTGGCTGTGGCCCGTAATCGGAAGAGATGGCGGGCAACGCAGTATGCGCACAGTCTTGAGATCACCAGCGCTCAACTCACGCGCCAGTTCTTCGGCGGCCCGGCGCACCGCGCGCCACACCCTGCGGTCAGCCGGCTCGAAGAGTGCGATTTTCAACGTGAGCGCCTTGCGCTCCTCCTGCATATCCCACACCCCGGCCACGCGCCCGGCGAGTAGCACCGTGAGGGTGCTGTTGCCGGACTTATCGTACACCCGATTGTGCAACGCCGGCGATAGGTAACGTTCGCGTTCCCGATACGCCATCATGTAAGCATCCCATACCGGCAATAGGCTCACGCCGGGAGGAGTCTTCGCCGAAGTTGATCTTAGCTCGTCTGCATCCTTTTTGAGCAAGTAGTATTCGCCGGCCAATTCGTCAATCATGACGGAGGCCAGCACACCGTTCACACCGGCCAGAGCTGTATCAGCCTCAGCCTTGGTTAGGCCGCTCCACCAATGGAAGTCAGCAGCAGTGGCTGGACCATAGGCCTCAAAGTATCGTTGCGCCAGATGCACGCGGGCTTCATCCACCGTGACGGAGTCTAACCTCACCTCCGGCAGCCAATTCTCGAAGAGCGCATACTCTGTGAGATCGCTCCTCCACCCGCCGCGCGCCCGACCCCGCACCAGCCGGCCCTCCACCAACATCCGATTGATGATCCGCCTCAACCCTTCCGACCCCCAGACGTTGCGTAACGCCAGGGCTTGCTTGATTTCGGTGACAGTGAGGTTGCGCGTCGCCAACAGTTTTTCGATGCGCCCGGCAATCCGCACGTAGTCCTTAGCCGGAACGCCAAGCTGGCGCAGGAAACTATCCACCCATTTTTGCGCCCGGGCTTTGGTGGCTTGAAAGACCATCGGCAGCAGTGGTCTGGGCACGGCGAACACGCTGCTGCGCATCCCCCACGTGCGCACGAGGCTGCGGCGCTCATACAGCGCGTCCGTGACATCGGGAGGATGTATATCCGTGTAGCGGGCCAACAGGGTGAGGAAGGTGGTGGTGCCCGTGCAGTACAGTCCGATCGAAGCGGTCAAAGCGCAATCAGGCGTCCAGTGGCGCTGGCGCTCAAAACCCTGACGCTGCCATTGAAAGCGATTGACCTGTGACAGCTTGATCACTGCGGACGGCATGTTAGCAAAGCGACTTTATCGATCCGCCTGGGGTTGCGACAGCAATGGCGCTACGACTTCCAGCAGATTCAACAACATCCGCGCCGTCGCGCCCCAGATGTCGTACTCGCCGAAGTAAAAGTGATAGACCGGCACAGGCGGCCCGCTGATGAACGGCTCACGCAAAGTTTTGGTTAAGTTGACCGGGTCGGCCAGCCAGCGCAGCGGCACACCGAAGATAGAATCAATTTCAATCGGTGAGGGAGTGAAGGTCGTGGGCCAGGGGATAAGGCCGACAATGGGTGTGACCCGATACTGCGTAACGGTCAGCAATTCATCCAGTTGTCCGATCACAGTTACTCGTTCACGCGGCAGCCCAATCTCTTCTTCGGTCTCGCGCAGGGCCGTTTCGATGGGCGAGGCATCACCGGGGTCAGCGCGGCCGCCAGGGAAGGCGACTTGCCCGCTATGGCTGGTCATGGTGTTCGTGCGTTGTGTGAGCAATACGTGCCACTCGTTGTTCGTTTGAAACAGAGGCACCAGCACCGCTGCCGGTCTGGCTTCCCATTCCGCCTGGGTGATGGGTAGCCGGGCGGCCAAATGCGCGCGGAGCGCCTCGGGGAATTCAGTCACGCGCTGAGTATAACGTGAAACGTGAGGCGTGATGCATCACCACCCGTTCGCGGCAATGACGTCCCGATACCACAAGGCACTATCTTTTGGGATACGCTGTTGAGTGGCGTAATCGGTGTACACGATTCCGAATCGTTGCTCGTATCCCTTCGCCCATTCAAAGTTATCCATCAACGACCAGACGAAATAGCCGCGCAACGGCACGCCATTTTGAATGGCGCGGTGACAGGCGGCGAGATGGTCGCGGATGAAGTTCAGCCGCCGCTCGTCGCGGATGCGGCCCGTCGCGTCCGGCCCATCCGAGAAGCTGCATCCATTCTCGGTGATGTACATCGCAGGTACTTGATATTCCACATGCAGCCGCGTCAGCAGACGGAACAGGCTTTCAGGATGTATCTCCCAACCCATCTCAGTCCATTCTGATTCGGGCGCGAGGAAGTTGGTCTGTGGCGCGTTGTCGGGCGTGGCGGCGCGCGGGATGGTGCGGTTGTAATAGTTGACGCCGAGGAAATCGGTTGCTGTTGCAATCGCGGCGAGGTCGCCGGGCTGAACAAAGTCGGTCAGGTAACCGGCGGCGGTGTACTCGGCCACTTTGTCCGCCGGATAGTGCCGGCCATAGAGCGGATCGAGAAACCAGCGATTGAAATAGCCGTCGTACGCGCGCATGGCGTGATAGTCCGCCGCGCTGGCGGAGGCCGGTTCCGCTGGCGAGAAATTCAGCGTGATGCCGACCGAAGCGCCGGGGCTGTTGCGCCGCAGTATCGGCACCGCCCAGCCGTGCGAGAGCAGGATGTGATGCGCGGCGCGCAGAGCGGCGGGCCAATCCTGCCAACCAGGCGCATGCTCACCAACCTGATGGCTGAGCAGGGCCGCGCACCACGGTTCGTTGTGTGTGATCCAGTACTTGGCGCGGTCGCCGAGCGCGCGGCTGATGACATCGGCATATTCCACAAACGCTTCAGCCGTTGGGCGTGCGGGCCATCCGCCCTGATCTTGTAACGCCTGCGGCAAATCCCAATGATAGAGGGTGATGAATGGCGTGATGCCATTCTCCAGCAAGCCATCCACCAACCGGCTATAGAAATCCATCCCTTTTTGGTTTACCGCCCCACGACCCATCGGCAGGATGCGGGGCCACGCAATTGAAAAACGATAGGCTTGCAGGTTGAGGCTCTTCATCAACGCGATGTCGTCGCGCCAGCGGTGATAGTGGTCGCAGGCCACATCGCCGTTCGAGCCATCAATGATTTTGCCGGGCGTGTGTGCGAAGCGATCCCAGATCGACTCGCCTTTGCCATCTTCATTCCACGCGCCCTCGATTTGATACGACGAGGTGGCGCTTCCCCACACAAAGCTTTCGGGGAATTTGAGGTGTGTCATGATTTTCAGACCTTGCGTGTCACCCCGAGCGAAGCGAGGGATCTCTGTCGGAGTATAGGCGCTGGTACGATCAGCCAGAGATGCTTTGCTTCGCTCAGTATGACATCAAGAAATAGTTTCTGGAGGAATTTAGGGTATCGGTGGCGGCAATTCTAGCAGCCACAGGTTGCGGTCGGCGGCGTTGACAAAAGCGATGCGGTTGCCATCCGGCGAGAGCGCCCAATCGCCGCCGGCGATGCGAAAGGGACGCTGGCGTGGGTCGGTCAGCGTGCGGGTGATGGCGCCGTCAGACGCGAAGACTTCAACGAGACGATGGCTGCCGGTGGTGGCCTCTAGTGGGATGACGAGCAGCCGATCATCCGTCCGCCAGCGGTACGCACCGAAGAGCGGCAGCCGTTTACCTTCCGAGCCATCCGCGCGCGCGACCCACAATCCATCGCGGGCTGCATCGCCCGAGAACGAAATCGTGTATGCCACCCAATTTCCATTAGTCGAAATCACCACTCCACGAATGTTGAGGCCGGTCGCAATGATCGTGCGCGCGCCATCCGTCACGTTAAGCGCGGCCAGATAAGGCTCCGAGTCCGCGCTATCGCGACTCGTGATGAGCAGACGCGCGCTATCGGGAAACCAGCCGCCCAATCCGCCGCCGATGATGTTCGCCACTGCGCGCGCGTTCGCACCATCCACGTTCGCCACCCAAATCTCCACCAGCCGGCGGTCGAAATTTTCGGTGGAGGAGGCCACCTGCCAGGCAATCTGTGTTGCGTCGGGCGAGAAGGCGATGGCGCGGCCAGCGGCTGGAACCGACCAGCGCTCTCGCGTCGCCACGCGCTCCACAATGGTCTGGCCGGCTTCGGGGAACGTCATCAGCGAGCCGTCGTGCGACAGCGCGCCGATTCTTTCGGTGATGAGTTGCGGCTCGCCGCCCGCTAAGCCAGCGGCGACACTCACCCCCCACACCCCGCCGGGCTGAGCGGCGCTGGGTTTATCGATGAACCACACCTGCGACCCATCGGGCGAGAAGAACGGCTGCACGCAACACCCGCTTGCGGTGAGTTGACGCAACGCCGGCGTGGGCGTCGGCGTCGGCTCAGGCGTGCGATTGTTGAGTGGCGGCGGCGTGAGCGAGGGAAACGGAGTCGGCCCCGGCAGCGTCGGCGCGAGGTTGGCGATGGGAGCCGTCGTGCTGAGAGGGAGCGACGTCAGGTCAGAAGCGCAAGCGGAAAGTGCGATGCACAATGCGCAGTGCACAATGCTCAGAGCGGGATTGCGTTGTATTTGCGAATTGTGCATTGCCAATTGAGCATTGTTAGCGGATGAGCCAATCCGGCGGCCAGGGTCGGGCGTAATCGTTGAGAAGCTCACCGCCAAAGCGCACATCGGGCTGCTCGTCGGCGAATTGCCACTGGCGCGGGTTGTCGAGATTGCGTTCGTAGCCACGCTGGAAGGGGCTGGTGAGCATCAGCGAATCCCAATCGGCGTCGATCAGCGGTACGGGATTGTACGCAGTGCGATAGTCGTACCCAGCGCGAACCTCGAGGTGCAGGTGTGGGCGCGAGGTGCAGGTGAGGTCGGGGTCGCCGGTGAAACCCACCCGTTGCCCGCGCGTCACGGTCTGGCCCACATCCACCGATGGGCGTTCGAGCAAATGCCCGTACAACGAGGCGTAGTTGTTCGGGTGATCAATGATCAAATTGTGCGGGCCAGCGCCGTGCTCGGTCGCATCTATCTTGGTCACGACACCGTCGCCAATCGCCACCACCGGCGTGCCGCAGCGCGCGGAGAAATCGATGCCGAAGTGCAAGCCCTGCCCCGCGCCGTACCAAATTCGCCTCGTGCGATACGCGCCAGTCGTGTTGCCATACATCTGCCCGACCAGCCACGTGTTGGGGCCGGGCGGCGTATCAAAGGGCAGGCCAAAGGGTTTGGATTGGGCGAGGCTGAAGGATGAAGGCTGAAGGATGAAGACGGCGATCAAGACGAATGACGAAAGACGAATGACAAAAGTAGAAACTTTCATGGCTGACGTTCGTCCTTTGTCTATCGTCCTTCGTCGTGTTTCAGCATCGGCATTTTGATTCCGTGCCGCTTCGCCGCCGCAATCGCTTCGGGGTAGCCGGCGTCGGCGTGACGCACAACACCCATACCGGGATCGGTGGTCAACACGCGTTCTAAGCGACGGGCTGCATCAGCGGTTCCGTCAGCGACAATCACTTGCCCGGCGTGCTGTGAGTAGCCGATGCCGACCCCGCCGCCATGATGGAAGCTCACCCACGTCGCGCCGCCGACCGCGTTGATGAGGGCGTTGAGGATGGGCCAGTCGCTCACCGCGTCGGTGCCGTCGTGCATCGCTTCGGTCTCGCGGTTGGGTGAGGCCACCGAGCCGGCGTCCAAATGGTCGCGCCCGATGACGATAGGCGCTTTGACCTCGCCGCGCGCCACCATCTCGTTGAACCGCAATCCGGCTTTGACGCGCTCGCCATAGCCCAGCCAGCAGATGCGCGCGGGCAATCCCTGAAAGTGAATCTTTTCCTTTGCCATGCGCAGCCAGCGATGCAGGTGTGCGTCGTCGGGGAATAGCTCGGCCACAGCTTCATCGGTGCGATAGATGTCCTCGGGGTCGCCGCTGAGCGCGACCCAGCGGAACGGCCCTTTGCCTTCACAGAACAGCGGGCGGATGTAGGCGGGCACGAAGCCGG
>JBQTJD010000602.1:0-4008 GCA_052387475.1 Anaerolineales bacterium
CGTGCCGCAGCCGGGGTGCGCGTAGGCAGTGAGGGTGACGTGGTGGAAAAGGGGAAGGCGTAAAAGGGAATCGAGGCTATGCGAATCGGGTGGGTCGCCGAACTGCACGTCGCGTTGCACCAAATCAGGCTTTGATCCGCTCGCCTGTCGGATCCCACAGTGGCTCTTTCACCACCGTCGCAGCGATGCGCTCGCCCCACACCTCGACCGTAAACGTTGCGCTCGGTCGCGTATGTTCTATCGGAAGATACGCGTACACAATGCTCTGCCTCACCGAGTAGCCGTACCCGCCGGACGAGACCCAACTGACGACACGCTCGCCGTCGTGGATCGGTTCATTGCCGATGGCCACGCTGGCGCTGTCGGCCAGCGTGAGGCAGCACAGCTTGCGCCGTAAGCCTTCGGCCTTTTGTTTGAGCAACGCCTCGCGACCGATGAAGTTGCCTTTGTTCAACTTCACCGCGAAACCCAGCCCGGCTTCGTACGGCGTGTAGTCCGGGCCGATCTCGCCGCTCCAATAGCGATAGCCTTTTTCGAGCCGTAACGACTCGATGGCGCGATAGCCGCCGGCCACCATCCCCTCCGGCTGCCCGGCTTCCCACAGCGTATCCCACAACCGCTGGCCGTATTCCATCGGCGCGTAAAACTCCCAGCCGAGTTCGCCCACATACGTCACGCGCATCGCCAGCACCGGCACATCGCCCATGGCAATGGATTGGGCGGTCATGTACGGGAAGGCCGTGTTCGAGAGATCAGCCTTCGTGACGCGCTGGGTGATGGCGCGGGCGCGCGGCCCCCACAGTCCGAAGCACGCCCGCGCCGAGGTCATGTCCTCGATGACGACATCCGCACCGGCGGGCAGATTCATCCGAATCCACGACAGGTCGTGCTCGCCGAAGGCGGTGCCGGTCACAATCATGAAACGCGCGAGGCCGAGGCGCGTGACGGTGAAATCGCATTCGATGCCGCCGCGTGGATTCAGCATCTGCGTATACGTGATCGCGCCCACCGGCTTGTCCACATCGTTCGCGCACAGATATTGCAGACACTTCAATGCGTCCGGCCCGCGCACTTCGATTTTGCTGAACGATGTTTCATCGAACAGCCCGGCGCGTTCGCGTGTGGCGAGATGCTCCACGCCGATGGCCGGTGACCAGTGTTGGCTCAGCCAACCCTTAGGCTCGTGGCCGTGTTGCGCCTCGGCCTCGTAGCGGCTAAACCAATTCGGGCGCTCCCAGCCGGTCTTCTCACCGAAGGCCGCGCCGAGATCTTTCAGTCGGTGATACGCCGGCGACAGCCGCAGTGGGCGGGCAGACGCGCGCTCTTCGTTGGGGTAGTGGATGTCGTAGTATTTACCGTACGTCTCAAACGTGCGCGCCAGCGTGTAATTCTGGCTGGCGTAGTTCGAGCCGAAACGGCGCACATCCAACCGCCACAAATCCCATTCCGGGTTGCCGTCCACGATCCACTCCGCCATCGCCTTGCCGATGCCGCCAGCGCCCGCGAGGCCGTGCGCGCAGAACGCCGCCGCCACCCAAAACCCCTTCACCGCCGTCGGGCCGAGCAGATATTCACCATCGGGGGTGAAGCCCTCCGGCCCGTTGAGCAATGTGTGAATCTCGGCGTGCTCCAGCGCCGGCACACGTTTGATCGCGTTCTCCATCAGCGGCGTGAAGCGATCCCAATCAGGCGGCAGCAGCTTGTTGTTGAAGTCCGAGGGGATGCCGTCGAGGAATGCCGCCGCCGGTTGCCGCTCGTAGCCGCCCATGATCAGGCCGCCGACCTCCTCGCGGAAGTACACCAGCAGATCGGGGTCGCGCATCGTCGGGAAGTCGCCGCGCACGAAG
Source organism: Anaerolineales bacterium (assembly GCA_052387475.1). Classification (GTDB taxonomy): domain Bacteria; phylum Chloroflexota; class Anaerolineae; order Anaerolineales; family UBA6663; genus JANWXR01. Next base: position 1,848 of record JBQTJD010000602.1, read on the forward strand.
TCGCCGCGCACGCCCTCCATCGGCTTGGTGATGAGATAGAGATGCGCCATTGGGATGATGGGCAGATTGAGGCCGACCATCTGTGCGATCTCATTGGCCCATTGCCCGCCGCAGTTGACGACGATTTCAGTTCGGATCACACCTTGATTGGTGACGACAGCCTGCACCCGACCGTTTTTGAGGGTGATGAATTGTACGCGCGTGAACGTGCAAAACTTTGCGCCCCGCGCTTTCGCCCCAGCGGCCAGCGCCATCGTCAGCCCGGTCGGGTCAATAAAGCCATCGGTGGGGAGGTAAACCGCGCCCTGAACATCGTCGAGCGTCATCAGCGGGAACAGTTTCTGCGCGGCCTCCGGGCTGATAAGTTCAAGCGGCAAACCAAACGAGCGCGAGACCGCGACCAGCCGCCGCAACTCTTCCATCCGCTCCGATGAAGACGCCAGCCGTAAGCTCCCAACTTCACGCCAGCCGGGATCAACACCGGTTTCGTTTTTGAGCCTTCGATACAAGTCGGTGCTGTATCGAATCATTTTGGTGAGGTTGGCCGTGGTGCGCAGTTGCCCGACCAGGCCGGCGGAGTGAAAGGTAGAGCCGCTGGTTAGTTCGTTGCGCTCGAGCACCACCACTTCTTTCCAGCCCATGCGGGTGAGGTGGTAGGCCACGCTGGCCCCACCGACCCCGCCACCGATGATGACCGCGCGCGCGTGTGAAGGAAGTTCAGGCAAGATTGAGACTCCTCTGATGATTGTTGTTCCGCCATGCGCAGCCGAAAATTGAACCGCGAAGACGCGAAGCAAAGCCAGGCTTTCTTTGCGCCTTGTGCGTTCCTTTGCGCTCTTTGCGATTAAGCTTTGCTCTTGTCACTCAAGGTGCTCAGCCACTCTGCGTAGCGCGGGTCGCCGAAGTTCTCGGTCATGCGCGTGAAGTGTTTCTCGGCGTAGCCCTTGAAATCAAAGTCGAGTTCGGAGATGCCCTGCTGCACCATCCCCCACATCGCCTCGCGGAAGTCGGACATGATCTTCATCAACTTGTGCCGGGCGAGCTGGCGCGAGGAAACCGGCGAAAAGTATGCGTCGAGCACTACACGATCCTGCTCATCGTTGAGGCCGTGGTTGACGGCGAAGTTGGCGAGGTCGAAGAAAACGTCGCCCATGCCGGCGTACTCCCAATCAATCAACCGCAAGTTGCCGTCGTCGAGGAAATTCTCGTTGAGCAAATCGTTGTGGCACAGGCGCGGCGTGAATGGTTCAGCGTTGAACACCGCTTCTACTTCGAGCATCCGTTCGCGCAGCCAGCCGTAGTTGTCGGGGAAGGTGCTGACGCCGTAGCGGCGCGCCGTCTCGTCGTAAACTTCCACAATCCGAAACGGTGAGAAGGTGGCGGTGATGGGCGGCAGCGCGTGGATGCGGCGGAGGAGGGCGGCGACGCGCTGAAGGTTCTGAGTCTGGCCCATCTCATCCGGCGGCAGTGGCCGGCCGGCGATGAAGCGCGTGACGAGGAACCCCTCAGGCTGGAGGAAGTGAATGACCTCCGGCCCAACGCCAATCGCGGCGGCGGCGCGCGTAGCGGCGCACTCGTGTTCCCGATTGATGCCGAGCAGTTCGGTGTTGTTGCCCCCCACACGCACTACAAAGGCCTCGCCACTTACTTCAACGCGATAGTTTTGATTGGTGATGCCGCCGCTGAGGACGGAGGTGGTGAGCGATTTGCCTTGCCACTGTGGGATGCGTGGGAGGACTTCGTCAATAGAGGGAGGCATGCATGACTCCAATCGTCACAGGTTGAAGGTTGGGGATGCGATTGTGTGATTCTTTTGCGTTGGCCCGGCATTATACTCGCTTGCAGTGAGAGACAAATCGCATCATAATTGCGCCTGACCCGATTGGTAGAAGTCAACAAAATAGTGGTGGCAGGACGCGCGGAGCGCGGGCGTGTCTTTTGCGGAACAGGTGTGTTTTATCATCCAAACCCGCTGCCTGCGCCACACACAATCTCTTCGGAGGCGACTATAGACGATGCCCCAGCACCCGCATGGGCGCGCTCGTGAACCGTACTCAGTCCCCGGTTCGCCGGCTCATAATTTTGGGCGAACCCTCTGATCATCAGGAGACTTCACATGTCGAAACAAGCCTCGCGTCTGGACGAAGACGTCAAGCACTTG
>JBQTJD010000603.1:0-2224 GCA_052387475.1 Anaerolineales bacterium
GAATGCAGGGGTTAGAAAGGCAGTCGTGGGGTTACACGGCAAGCGATGCCTGTTGATGAACGGCGTGAGATAAGCCTCATCATAGTAACGACCCGAGAACGAGCCGGGGCTTTTGATTTCGGTGTAGGGCTTACGAGCATCAACCGACGGACGATTAATCTTAGCCAACAGACAAGCCATCAATAGCCGAACACCCGCGCGATTACGCAAACAGCGACAAACGTAATCAACTCTATCCCGCATGTCTTTATCTTTGCCTATAGACTTAGCCAGATTTTTCGAGGCGCGCGTCAAAGAATTTTCGAGGATGTTAGCCGGGGTCGCCATTTGGCCTCTCGAACAATACCATAGTACCCTTACGAGCGTATGGATCATAGTTGGTCCACAATGCCTCGGCGCGCTTGCCTTTCGTGGAATGAATGGTCTTTTCTGAAGAAGTGTATTTCGTCCACTTTGGCGAGGGATAAAGCTCATCCATCAAATCACATTGATAATTGGAGATAGCAACCATCCCTTGCGTAGCATTCAGGACTGTCGCGAGAAGTCGGTGCTCATTGTCGGTCATTTCATAACCGTAGGCATTGTTATCACCTCGCGTGAGATGTACGTAGGGCGGGTCACAATAGAACAATGTGGTTGGCGAGTCGTATAGCTGTATCACTTCAATAGCAGGCCGGTTCTCGATCTGAACGCGCAATAAACGCTCCGCAATTTTCGGCAAATCTTCAACGCTTCCAAGCCAGCGGCTCACGACCCCGCTCATACCGGCGCGGCTTGTATTTTTACAATTGGCCCAGCGCCCCAAACTTGCCGTCTGTGCCAGTCCGGTCCGAACTTGTCGGGCACGCACAAAAAATCTTCTGGCTCTTTCTAAAGCGCTCAGGTCAGGATCAACGACGCAAGCAATGCTGAACTCCTCACGAGAAAAGGGGGTCAAGCCAATCGCTTCTACCAGCTTATCCTTTTCGTCACGCAATACCCGAAAAAAATTCACGACTTCGCCATCCAGGTCATTGTAGGTTTCGACTGGGGAAGGCAGACGATTTAGGAGTACCGCACCGGAGCCTGCAAAAGGCTCACAATAATGGTGGCAGGCGGGCAACAACGGTGCCAGCCATTCCAGATGAGAGTACTTCCCTCCATACCAGCCGAAGGCAATGACTTTCTTCTTTCTCAACCCACTAATGGCGGATGGGCGGTTTTTCTTTATAGGAGTGATCTTATAAACCACCTCGACTTTAGATAATTCTGTGGCTGACTTTGCTCCAGGTATGTGCTTGCCATTCTCTTTTGCTTTGTGAAGCGTCTTGGATTTTTTCCTTTTGAGAGAGTATCCATGACGTGTAGTGGTTTTCTTCATGTGGAAGCCATTCGCTAATACTGCTTGAACAGATTATACGTCAGCGTATTCCCCAGAACACCGCCAACCCCACGAGCAACACAATCAGCATCACCACCGTCAGCGGCAAGCCGGCACGGGCGTAGTCGTTGAACTTGTATCCGCCGGGGCCCATCACGAGCATGTTGGCGCTATGGCTGAGGGGCGTGAGGAAGGCGGTGCTGCATCCGAGCGCCACCGCCAGCGCCACGCCGCGCGGGTCAACGTTCAGCGCCTCGGCCGCCGCAATCGCAATCGGCGCGAGGATGACGGGCGTGACCTGCCCGCTGATGACCTGCGTGAGCAGCGTGGTCGCGATGAACAAACCGGCGGTCACGGCCAGCGGCCCCCACGCCCCGAGCGCGGCCACCAGCGCATCGCCCACCAGCGCCGCCGCGCCGGTGCGGTTCATCGCCACGCCCACCGCCAGCATCCCCGCAATCATGAAGATCACGCGCCACTCAATCGCTTCATACGCTTCTTCCATCGTCAGGCAGCCGAACAACACCATGAAGCACGCCGCCGCAAAAGTTGACGCGGCAATGGGCAGCGGCGTGAAGACCGGCAACAATACGCCCAGCGCCAGCAGCCCAACCGCCAGCGCGGTCTTGCGCGTGAGCGGCGTCTCGGCGGCGTCTTCCTCCAAAATGAGGAAGTTTGGATTCTTGCGCAGCATCTCGATGCGATCACGGCGGCCCTGCATGAGCAGCGCATCACCAAAGCGCAGCGGGATTTCGCCCAGCGCCTCGCGCAGGGTGTTGCCCTCGCGCCAAATGGCGAGCACGGAAAGATGATAGCGGTCGCGGAACTCGATCTCGCGCAGAGTTTTGCCGGCGAGCGTCGAGC
>JBQTJD010000604.1:0-7104 GCA_052387475.1 Anaerolineales bacterium
ACCGCGCATAAGCCTCCGCGTCAACTCCGTTGGGCACCAGATATGTGTGGGCGTTATAAGGGCGCTTGGCTTCCAACAACTTCGGCGAGACCACGATCACCATATCCGCCCGCGCCAGGAGCTTCCGTTCACAGTCGCGCAGCCATTGGGCTAGTTCGCCAGTCACGCCCTGGTAGGCCGTGTATTCATCCACGACATGGTAGAGCGTGAGAGTTGCATCCCATTGGCCCATCAAGTTCACCATCTCAGGTTGTGACAACCACACAATAGGCCGGTGAAAGTCCAAGCGGCGCAGGCTGGCTTTGAGCAGCGCCAACCACAACGCCCACGTCAATCGATCCAGCGGAAACCGACCGGAGATGGGGGCATAGGTCGGGCTATGATAAATGTAAAGGTTCGGCTGTACCTGACTCACACGACTTTGTTGCAGTTCACGCTGGAGATCTTTCAATCCCCAATCGCCTGCTCGCCATTGCTGGCGTAAAGTGGCTAAGTCAGTTTTTGGTTCTACGTACAATACCCGGTTATGGCGCGCAAACCTTGATAGAAGGTGATGCCGATTGCGCCACATCCCGGACCATTGACCTGGTCCAAAATAAATTAGATCACGCCCCTGTAACATGCTGGCAGTCAGCCGCCATACTTTCCAAAACTTTGCTCGACGACCATGGATTGATACGGTTCATCTCACCATTCGTCAGAGCCAGAACAGGGTGGAGCTAAATTGATTGACCGTTTTATCCAGCCAGATTCAACAGGATTAAACCAACAAAGCTAATGGTTGAATATGGGACTATGGTATGCCCGCATGTAGTCCATGTCGGAAATCAGTTAGGGCGATTTGCTGACAACCGGTAAGTAAACGGGGTAGGCCGCTACAATGGTGACCGGCACCTGGCCCGACGGGACGGTGACGGTCAGATAACCTGACACATACGACTGCAAATAGGGAGGAGCATTGTTGACCGTGATTTGATACCTCTTGGCAGAAAGTCCCAGTCCCGGTTGGCTGAACCCACCGGGGCCGGTGATGGGCACCGATCCAGGGTTGAATCCCACTTCGACCGATTGAGTGTCTGATATGGTGGCCGTCACTTTGTTTGCCGACGGTGAGAAAACCGCTTGCACCTGCGTCCAGCGATCGCCGGTAATTTGGCGCACATTCAGCCAGTAGAAAGCTTTTGACTCATCCGTTGAAATGTTGAGCGTATACGGAAGATTGTTGAGCGTGCGCGGCGCGAAGAAATTCAGCACATCGGTCGCGTTGGGGTCATAACTGTGACAGGCGCTTCCCTGACAAATGTTGTTCTCCGCCACCACAACCGGCTGATCCGGCCCGAGGGCGTTGACGGCATCGCGCAGACGGCGCGAATGGGTGATCGGCACCAGCGTATCGCCGATGCTGTGCGTGATGGAGATGGGAACGTGGATAAGGTTGCTGGCGAAATTCAGTCCCGAGCGGCGCTGGTAGCAAAACGGGTTGCCTGCCGGTGGCTGCGGTACGCCTGATAGATGGCATTCCTGCCGCATCCCGATCACGGCATCATGAAACGTGCCATAATTCGGATTAGCAACTTGCTCGCCGTACCACGTCGTGAAATCGGTCGGGCCTTTGTTGTCGAACACTGCGGCAAAGATATGCGGGGATTTGGCTGCGGTGACAACCGCAATTTGCCCGCCCATCGAGTAGCCGACAAGATACACGTGGCTGCGATCCACGTTGTAATTGACGGTCATATAGGCCAGCGCGCCGATGATGTCGTACTGGCTTTCGAGCGAGGCATAGGCGAACGCGCCAGGCGAAGGCGGCTGGGGTGACCCTTGCCAGCGACCATGCATCTCCGGCGATGCCAGCAACCATTGCTGTGCATTCGCCGCCGCTCCAAACTCGCTATAGCCGTCGAGCATTGTGCCGTAGCGTCCATGTGCAAAGATGACGAGCGGGGTGGCATTGCCTCCGTTGTAACCATCAGGAATTTGAATAACTGCCTGTTGAGACGTACTGTCGTAAGGGTTGATGAAATTGATGGTCGAAGAAACCGCCAGCGTGCTGACAAATTGCGGCTCGTTCAGTGAAACCGCTGGCGGCGCACTCACCGCACCCCATACCTCCAGCCGCGCGTCCGCTGCACTCCATACATCGTTCGGTTGGCGATCATTGCTGATCTCGATCAGGTTCTCACCCTGCTTCACTGCCTCCACTGGCACATCCAAGTAAAACGCGCGGCCTTCGGCGCACGCGGCGCCGTACGGAAATACCGGTGCGACCGCAACCGGTTGGCCGTTGAGGCGAATGGTATGCGCGGCTTCGCTGCCGGATACAGTCAACACTAACCGCGCGCGTTCTGCCTTGCCTTGCCAGCGAAGCGTCACCACCCCGCTGGACTGGGGGCCAGTCTGCAAACATCCAATCGCCTCTGAGGTTAGCCCAGCGATGCCGGCTGCGCCCGGCTCCGGCAGCACTGGCCCGGAAGCGTCGGCGCGCGGCGCGATACCCATTGCGCTGGCGACCAGCGCGAGGCACAGACCCAGCTTCGCCGCGATGGCCCGGGCGCGGAATGTCTTTCGATCAAAGTTAGCCGACATGCTCAGTCTCCATTTTCCGATAGCCGATCACACGCGCGGGCACGCCAGCCGCAATCGCATAGGGCGGGATGTCACCGGTGACTACTGCGCCCGCGCCGATGATCGCGCCGCGACCGATGGTCACGCCGTCCATCACGCACACATGCGCACCCAGCCACACATCCTCCTCCAAAACAATGTCGCCTCGGCTCGTCAGCGGTTGCTGGCGCATGGGCCGGGCGGTATCGGCGGTTCCGTGTTGATACGGAGTGAGCACACAGCGCGGGCCGATCATGCAGTTTGCCCCGATGCGGATACTGCCCTTGAAAGCATTCAGCACACAGCCCGATTGCACGTAGGTGTCTGCCCCGATATACAGCGATCCCTCGCCGCCCAACTCCACCAATGTGAAGCGATACAGATGCACGTTGCGCTCGAAGCTCACCTCGCCCTGCGAGTTCGGATGCGCGTAGATCGTCACATCGTCGTCAATAAAGCACTGCGGGCCGAGGTGTAGCCGGGGGCAACGCACATCGGCGTGGGGCGAGAGATAGGGGCGGTCGCCCAGATAACTCAACACTGTTCGCCGATCTTTGTACAGCCCGAGCGGCCACACCGCCAAACGCAGAAAAAAACGTGACAGCGGCGATAGGCCCAGCAGCGTGCGCACCCACATATTCATGGCCATATCGCGCAGCGTGCGCGTGAGTGGCTGGCGCAGCGCCAGCGGCCCGGAATGATAGCGGCGTTCTTGCGAACGCTGGTCATCAGCGCTCACTTCGCAAGCCGCTCCGGGGCGGACCGATTGAGCATGGAATTGAGCACGGCCTCCGCTGTCGGGCCGGTTGTGCGGGCGCCGTTCCACCGCCGGGCCAGCCCGCGCCGGAGGAGTTGCGCGGTCCAACGCAGGTCGGCCAATTCCCGCATCACCGACTTCATCAATCGCCCCCGGCGAACCGGATAACCCAGCGCAGCGAGTTCCTGGCGCTGATAGTTCCAAAACTCCTCATCCTTCAATTCAAAAACGCTGTGGGCGAGGAAGCGATAGTAGTGCTCTTGATATTCCAGCATGCGCTGGCGCAGTTCTTCCGGCGTGAGATACTGTGGGCCGTGTTCGATAAGAAATCTGAAGTCGGCGAGGAAGTGGGTGGAGAGACGCCGGGTGAGGGATGTCAGCGACTCGTTATGCCGGCGAGTGAAGGTGAGCACTTGATGCACGAAGCCAAAATCGCACTCGTGCAGCAGGCGATACATCACGTCCGTGTCTGCATGCAGGCGATCCTCGGCGTAAAACGGATCATGGGCGCGGACGAGATCGGCGCGTAGCAGCAGCGAGGTGGGCGAGCCGAAGAGGTAGAGCAGTCCGAGCAGGCTCCGCCGGGCGATCTCGCGGCCCGGCAGAACTGTTTGCGTATGGGGCAGCCCATCGAGGCTGACCCGGTCTTCTTCCAGCCGGTACGCGCCCACCACCCCCACTGAAGGATTGGCGTCGGCCAGCGCCGCCATCCGCTCCAGACATTCCGGGAAGAGCCAATCATCGGCGTGCAGTACTTTGCAATAGCGGGCTGCGGGCGGCATCTGCCGCAGGGCGGCGTTCCAATTTTGGAATTGCGCGAGGAACTGCGGATTGGTCACCACGCGCACACGTGTATCGCGTTGCGCGTAACGCTCGGCGATTTCGCGGGTGCTGTCGGTGCTGCAGTTATCCACGAGCACATAGTCCCAATGCGCGTACGTCTGCGCCAGCACACTCTCGATGCACTCGGCCAGATAGGTTTCGCCGTTGTACACCGGCGTCACGACACTAATCAATGGCTGAACGCCAGTCATAACAACCTCACAACGCCAGTACCCGATACTCAAGGCAGCCCTGCAAACGCCCTGACCGCCAACCGAACGTCCACAACCAGCGCGCGAAGTCCAGCCGGCTACGTTGGAATGGCAGGCTGTACGCAATTTCCCACCACGCCTGCACGCCGGAGCGCCACGAGAGAGCGGGCATTCCCAATGGGCGGTAGCGCTTGTAAAGCAGCACGTTCGTCTTGCCCCAGAGCCGGGCCTGATCGTAAATGCCAGACAAGGTTGAGCGATAACGGATGTGGACGATGGCCTCACGGGCGAACCTAAGCGGCGTGCCGTCCAGCTGCACTCGGAAACAGTAGTCCGTGTCTTCGAGCGCGGGAAGCGCCTCATCAAACCCGCCGACTGCTTCGTGCAACACCCGCCGGATGCCCAGGCCGCAGCCGCCCGCGTGCGGCAGAAACGGAGGGTACTTGTACGTCTGCACATCGTCGTGCTGCGCCTGCGCGCGCACCTGCACCGTCCATGGGTCATTCAGCCGGTCGAACTCGAAGCGGCTGCAAACAAAGCTGTCCCGCTGGATGGCGTCCGTGATGGCAACAGCCCAGCCCGGCGCCGCCACGTCATCCGCATCGATGAATGCCAGCAGGTCGCTATGTGCGGCACAAGCGCCTACGTTTCGTGCATGCGCGGCGCCCTTCCGATCAGACGCGTCCACCCATTGCAGGTTCGGCAGCCGGTCGAGATATTGCTCCACAATCGCGCGTGTGCCGTCAGTGGAGCCGTTGTCGGCAATGATCACTTCCCACTGCTCGCCGTACGTCTGGTCGGCCAGCGCCCCCAACTGCATTGCCAGCGTCACAGCGGCGTTGTAACATGGGATGACGACACTCAACTTCATTCCCTCACTTGGCCTTCAACCGTCATCCCCTCAGGCAGAGACGGCGCTGGCTCCAAAATTTGTTGGATGATGCGGCGATGATCCGCCGCGTAGCGTTCAGCGGTGTTGTGCGCGCGGGCAAACGCCCACGTGCGGCGCGCCTGCGCTTCCACCTGGTCAGCGGGCTGTTCAGCCAGCGCACAGGCCGCTGCGCGGATTGACTCCACCGAGCAATCCGGCAACAGCGTTCCGAAGTCTTCCACGTCGATGCCGCACGCCTCACTGATCACCGGGATCAACCCGGCCTGCATGCAGGTGACGACCGACCCCACGTTGGCCTCCGCGCACGAGGGAAAGATGATGCTGCCACATTGCTGCATCACGCGTGTGAACTCGGGTGAACTTACATCCACCCAGCCCAGCGTGTGAATGTTGGCCGTGTGATACAGCTCGCGCTCGTACGCGCGCACAAAATCCGGATCGCCGTGCAGCGGGCCGCAAACCGTCAGGTGCAAATCGGGCAGGCCCGCAAAAGCTTCCAGCACCAAATCCAGCCCCTTGTGCACGAGGCCATGACTGCCGAACCACAGGAAGCGCCGGCGGGCCACTTCAAAATCCTTGTCATCGCTCCACGGATAGACGTGCACGGTCGGAACGGAGAGTCGGTAGAGCGGCTTGCGGGCGTAGCGGTAAGTGTTGAGCGTGAAGTCATTGCCCAAGACAATGCCGGCATCAGCCGCTTCCAGCGCCCAGTTCGGTTCAATGATGCGCAGGCTGTTCACGCTCACCCCGCGCCGGTCGCGCAACGCCAGCAGGCGCTGATAGGCGGCGTGATTGTTGAAGACCCAATGACAGGTATCCAGATGCGCGATCTTCACACACGCCGTGTTCAAGCGCGGCGCGAGGCGGTGCAGGTGGGTGCGGGCCGAGACAAAGACGGCGTACTCTTTCTGCGGTTCAAAATCCGGATTGCGGTAGCTGATGGCGTCCACGCTGTAGCCTAAATCCAGAAACGTCTGCGCTATGAGTCGCGTCTCGCCGAAGTGGGTGTGGCTGTTGCTCTGGGTATTGGCAACTCCGTTGGCGCGTTCGAGAAATGGTTGAACGATATACGCCAGCAACACATTGCCGCGACTCTCCCCCACGGGCCGCAAGGTGGCGAACGCCGTTTCATGAATGTCCTCGTGGTAGCGGCTGACCTGCACCCCGAAGTAATCGGCGAGCCACCGGATGGGGCCTTTCATGGTGCGTTCATCCCTTCGGCCGGGGTCACCGCATAGCGGCGCACCGGGCCATACTGACCCTGCAGGCGGTTGAGCCATTGAGCATCCGGCGGACGATACCAGTTGCTCTGCTGCGCGCGACCATGCCGCCTCAACTCCGGCACGGTGACAAACTGATACTGGCTGCCCAATTGGGTGAGCAGCGCTTCCACCGCAGCCAGCATTGGTCGGCGGTCGGCGTAGCGCGGCTCAAGTGTGTGATACAACACATCGTGCAGTACGACGATGACGCCGGGCTGGAGTTGTGGCGACGTCAACGCCATGATCTGGTCGGCGGTGTGATCGAGCCAATCATGCCCGGCGGCGGACCATCCAACCACGCGGTATCCCAACCGCCAGGCATCCAGTCGCGAGGCAAAGGTCTGATAACCATAAGGGGGCCGGAACAGACATTGCCCATACGGCGCCAGGACTTTGGCGCAGCGTTGGATCTGTTGTCGTCGTTGAGCAGAGGTCAGTAAAGGAAACGCCGGATGATCCCATCCATGCACGCCCAGCGCATGACCGGCCTCGCCTGCCCGCCGCACGATCTCTGGGAAACGCTCGGCCGGCTCGCCCACCATGAAGAATGTCGCC
>JBQTJD010000605.1:0-9430 GCA_052387475.1 Anaerolineales bacterium
TCCTGCCCCGGCTGTGGTTGGGCTACGCCTGGTTCGACGCTGCTACCCACAAGGTGACGGATCCCAAGTGGACCCAGACCGGCGAAGCCATCCTCGGCTTCTGGAAGCGCGCCGTCACCATCCCGGAAACGGGCCGCCCGCCCGTCAGCTACGATTGGTATCGGGGCTTCCTCCAGATGCTGATTGACAGTAACGCGCAGACGTGGTTTGGCCCGCTGGTGGCCTATGGCGAGTTGCTCATCGGCATCGCCCTGATCGTCGGCGCGTTCACCGGCATCGCCGCCTTCTTCGGCGCATTCCTGAACTGGAACTTCATCATGGCCGGCACGGCCAGCACCAACCCGATGCTGCTGGCCGTGGCCATCTTCCTTGTGCTGGCCTGGAAGGTGGCCGGCTACATCGGCGCCGACTATTTCTTGCTCCGCTGGATCGGCACCCCATGGCGCGGTATGCCCAGGACGCCCGAGCCAACGCCCGTCAATGTGGGTCGCTAACCCCACCTGGGCGATCATGTCGGATCGCCCCAACATTTGAATACAAAAGATGCCGGACGGCTGTTGAGCCGCCCGGCTCTTTGTTTATGACGGTGAACTATGTAACTCATCGGTGTTCGACCCGGCTCTGACTGAGTGGTCTTTGACATGGTGCGTCGAGCCGCAAAGAAACAACAGACATCAGCGTTTTCTCAATTCACCGAGCAGGAGCGGCCTATGCGAAGCACAACATCAAAGCATCGTTGCCGTAGTCTGCGCTCATCAATCATTCGGCAGCGACCAGTGTAGGCCTGAGAGCCGTTCATTGAGCGCCAGATGCCGTAAAATCAAATCTTGTGGATCGCGCGCAGCTCCCCAATCTCTGGGCCAATCCCGATTTCATCAAACTCTGGGCCGGGCAAACCGTTTCCAAGTTTGGCACGCACATCACCAGCGCGGCGATGGCGGCGACAGCAGTATTGGTCTTGCAAGCCACACCGGCGCAAATGGGTTTGCTCGGCGCATTTGCCGGCCTGCCAGTCTTATTGATCAGTTTGCTAGCGGGGGTCTGGGTGGATCGCCTGCGGCGCAAACCGATCCTGATCGCCGCCGACCTCGGACGGGCGTTTATCCTGCTCTCGATCCCGCTGGCGGCGCTGACGGGCGCGTTGAGCATGTGGCAGTTGTATGTAGTGGCCGGGCTGGTCGGCGCGCTCACCGTTTTGTACAACGTCGCCGATCAATCGTTTCTGCCGGCGGTCGTGACCCGTGACAGACTGGTGGAGGCCAACGCCCGCATTGGCGCCAGCGACGCACTGGCAGAGATCGCCGGGCCATCCCTGGCTGGAATTCTGGTGCAGTGGTTGAGCGCGCCGTTCGCCATTTTCGTGGACTCAAGCTCGTATCTGTTTTCGGCGACGAGCCTGGGGTTGATTCGCGCGCGTGAACCATCCCCTGCGCCCCGCGAACAGCCTGATGTGTGGCGTGAGATGGTGGATGGATTGCGTATCGTCACGCGTCAGCCCGTGCTGCGCGCGTTGATGGGCATTACGGCCACGCATCGTTTCTTTGGCAGTTTCATTGGCACAATCTACTGGCTGTTCCTCGTGCGCGATTTGGGGTTGTCGCCTGCCATCGTGGGCCTCAGTATCGGCGTCGGCGGGATCGGCGCGCTCATCGGGACGTTGTTGGCCGCGCGTCTCACCCGGCGCTTCGGGGTTGGAACGACGCTCATCGGCTCGCTGATTGCCGCCGCGTTGGTAAGTGGATTGTTACTCTTGCCACTCACAACGTGGCCGGTGAACGTGGTGAGCGGTTTGATCTTTTTCATTCAATTGACGGGCGACATCTTCTGGGCCGTCTTCTTGATCAATGTCATCAGCCTGCGCCAAGCCATCATTCCGATGCACATGCTGGGACGCGCCAGCGCCAGTTTGGATTTCGTGGGTGAAGGCGCAGTGCCCATTGGCGCGCTGGTGGGCGGGGCCATCGCAACCCTCATCGGCGCACGCTGGACGTGGCTGCTGGGTGCGGCGGGCATCCTGGCCGGATCGGCGTGGTTGATCTTTTCGCCAGTGCGTCGGCTGCACGTACTGCCGACCAGCCCTGGCCTCTATCCCCCAGCCGGTGCGCCAAACAGCGCCCCGATGAAGTAACCGGCCAGCGCCGAGACGATGCCGATGACGGCCATCTCCAGGCCGCTGCGCCACGGCCGCCCGACGGTGATGCGCGCTTTGTAAGCCCCGACCCCGAACAACGTCAACGCCGAGACCCCCAGCGAAACCACCACACCCGATCCAAGCGGCAGCAACAGAAACGGCAGCAACGGGATGAACGAGCCGATGATGGCCGAGACGCCCACCACCAGCGCCGCCCGCAGCGCGTTGGTGCTTTCAATCGGCGCCAGCTTGAGTTCGTTGCGCATCATCACCTCCACCCAGGCTTCTTCGCTCTGCATCACCTGCGCCACGGCCCGGTCGAGCAATTCGTGCTCGAAACCCCAACCGGCAAAGATCGCGCGCAATTCTTGTTCCTCGGCTTGTGGCAGTTCTTGGATCTCGCGCCGCTCGCGTTCCAGTTCGGCGCGATAGTGATCGTGGTCGGCGCGAGTGGAGGTGTAGGCCACTGCGCCCATCGAAATTGATTCCGCGAACATGGCGGCGAACCCGGCGGCCATGACGAGGCGCGGATCGCTCGACGCCGCTGCCACTCCCAGGATGACGCCGAGCGTGTTCACCAGCCCATCCTGCCCGCCGAGGATAATATCGGACAGCGAGGCCGAGGGTGGCTTCGGCTCGCGGTGTTGCACAGTGACGCCAAACTTGGTTGGGAATTGAGGTGCTGAGTGCAAAGTTGGCCTCCAAGCGCTGCTTTCGCCGAACAAGATAGTAGCGCCGCGTGTGGCGTACGCTAGTGGCGAGGGCGAATGGCAAACCTGGCTTGGCTACGCACGCACTGGCTCCCAGGTGCCCACGATCTTCACGTACTGCGCGCGCTCGTAGGCCGCCGGAAACGGGATGTTCTTTTGGCTCAAGCTGCCACGCATCTGATCCACCGACTCATACTCGTGCGCATCCATCCACTGCTTGAGCTCAGCCGTGATCTCGCGCAGCCGGCCAATGCCGCGCTGGAGTAGTTCTGACGTCATCATCGTCACCTGCGCGCCGGCCATCAACCCCTTGATGACATCCTCTGCCGTATGCACGCCGGTGCTCAGCGCCAAATCAATGTTCGTGTGACCAAACAGGATTGCGATCCAGCGTAGCGGCAAACGCAGGTCGTCCGAATCGCTCAACAACGCGTGCGACACGACTTCAAGGCTTTCAATGTCGAGATCGGGCTGATAGAAGCGATTGAACAACACCAGACCATCCGCGCCGGCGCGCTCCAAGCGCCGCACCATGTTCGGCAGCGAACTGAAGTACGGCCCGAGCTTCATCGCCACCGGGATGTCCACCGTCTGCTTCACATCAATCAGCAAGTCGGCGTACATGTCCTCGACTGTCTCGCTAAATACATCCGGGTCGGTCGGGATAAAGTACAGATTCAATTCCAGTGCGTCCGCCCCGGCCGCCTGCATCAAGCGCGCATACTTGACCCACTCGGCCTCCGCCTCACGCCGGATCCAACCGCCGGTGGAGACGCCATTCAGGCTGGCGATGATGGGGATCTGGACAGCCTCTTTCGCGGTGCGGATGTGTTCTAGATACTGCGCCGGCGTCAGGCGATAGGTTTGCGGCTCTGGGAAGTAGCTCAGCGCTTCGGCGAAGCTGTCGGCGCCATGCGTGAGGAACCGGTCGAGTGCGTGCGCCTCGGCATTGATCTGTTCCTCGAACAGCGAGTGCAGGACGAGCGCGCCCGCACCCGCGTCCTCCATCCGCTTGAGATTGTCCACGCTCTTGCACAGCGGCGACGGCGAAGGAACCAGCGGGCTGGTGAGTGAAAGGCCGAGGTAGGTGGTGGAGAGGTCAGGCATGCTTCATTCGTGAAACGTGATGCGTGAAACGTGTTTGGCCCGTCGGCCATCACGTGTCACGTTCCACGCATCACGCCTTGCTCAGTTGTTCATACTGTTGCCAGCGCCGCTGC
This sequence comes from Anaerolineales bacterium, assembly GCA_052387475.1. Classification (GTDB taxonomy): domain Bacteria; phylum Chloroflexota; class Anaerolineae; order Anaerolineales; family UBA6663; genus JANWXR01. Next base: position 4,062 of record JBQTJD010000605.1, read on the forward strand.
ACATCTTCCTGCGCTAGCTTGTAGAGCGCTTCCGCACGAGTTTCGTCAGTCTGCGTTAGCATGCGGTAGCGCGTTTCGTTGTAGATGTATTCACGCAGCGGCAGGCTGGGCGCTTTCGAGTCAAGTTGGAAGGGGTTATGCCCAACCTTGGCCAGATCGGGATTGAAGCGATACAGCGGCCAATATCCTGAGAGCGTCGCGCGTTTCTGCTGCTCGAAGCCGTAGCGCAGATCGTACCCGTGCGCGATGCACGGTGTGTAGGCGATGATGAGCGACGGCCCGTTGTACGCTTCTGCCTCGAGGAAGGCTTTGATGGTATGCGCGTCGTTCGCGCCCATCGCCACACGCGCGACGTAGATATTGCCATACGAGATCGCCAGCAAGCCGAGGTCTTTCTTCGGCGCGGCCTTGCCGCTGGCGGCGAACTTGGCTACCGCCGCGCGCGGCGTCGCTTTCGACGATTGCCCGCCGGTGTTCGAATACACCTCCGTATCCAGCACCAGCACGTTGACGTTGCGGCCCGAAGCCAGCACATGATCCAGCCCGCCGTAGCCGATGTCGTACGCCCAACCGTCGCCGCCCACCAGCCATACGGTGCGCTTCACCAACACCTCCGCCAGGCTGAGCAACTGCCGCACGTCAGTTTGCAGGGCAGGATCGGCGTGTTTGAGCACCTGACCCAATTTGGATTTCAACTCGCGCACGCGCACGCGCTGGTCGTACAAACCAGCTTCGGTGGATTGATCCGCGGTCAACAGCCCGTCCACCAATCCATCACCCAGCGCGCCGGTGAGTTTCTTTAGCAATTCGCCTGCGTACTCCACATGCTTGTCGAGCGTCAGCCGGAAGCCGAGGCCAAACTCGGCATTGTCCTCAAACAGTGAGTTGGCCCACGCCGGGCCGCGCCCGTCACGGTTTTGTGACCAGGGCGTCGTCGGCAAATTGCCGCCGTAAATGGAGGAGCAGCCGGTGGCGTTGGCGATTACCGCGCGGTCGCCAAACAATTGCGAGAGCAGTTTGAGATACGGCGTCTCACCGCAGCCCGCGCACGCGCCCGAGAACTCGAACAGCGGTTGCAGCAGTTGCGAGTCTTTCACCTGTGCGACGCTCAACGCCCGACGATCCATCTCCGGCAATTGCTGGAAGAATTTCCAGTTGGCCTCCTCACGCTCACTCAGATCGGTCTGGCCATTGGCCAGCGGAGTCATGTTAATGGCTTTGCGCTTCGGTTCCGTCTTGTTCTTCGCCGGGCAGACCTCAACGCACAGGCCGCAGCCGGTGCAATCAAGCGGCGACACTTGCAATGTGTACTTCCACTCGGCGAACTCCTTCCAGCGCGCGGCCGTGCTCTGAAACGACTCGGGCGCGCCGTCGAGCAGCTTCGGCGCGTACACCTTTTCGCGGATGACGGCGTGTGGGCAGGCAAAGACGCATTTGCCGCACTGGATACAGACAGCCGGGTCCCACACTGGAATCTCTAGCGCGATGTTGCGCTTCTCCCACTGGGTGGTGCCGGTGGGATAGGCGCCATCGGCGGGCAGCGCGCTCACCGGCAGCTCATCGCCCAACCCGGCTATCATCCGCGCCGTGACCGTACGGACGAAGTCGGGCGCTTCCGCCGGAACCGGTGGTCGGAGTTCGTGGGAGCTGGAGACGGCCCGACCGCCGGTCTGGACTTCATGAAGGTGCGCCAACGTTTGATCCACCGCTTCGAAGTTCTGACGCACCACGACATCACCGCGCTTGCCGTAGGTTTTCTCGATGGAGTGTTTGATCGCGGCGATCGCTTCGTCCTTCGGCAACACGCCGCTGATGGCGAAGAAACACGTCTGCATGATGGTGTTGATGCGGCCCCCCATGCCAGTCTCGCGCGCCACTTTGAATCCATCAATCACAAAAAAGCGGATTTTCTTCGCGAGGATTTCAACTTGCACGGGGCGCGGCAACTCATCCCAGACCGTGTCGGGTCCGTACGGGCTGTTGAGCAGAAAGACTGCGCCCGGCTCGGCCAGTGCGAGCATGTCGAAGCGTTTGAGGAAGTTGAATTGATGGCAGGCGACGAAGTTGGCAGATGTAATGAGATACGTCGAGTGAATAGGGTCGTGCCCAAAGCGCAGATGCGACGTCGTCGTCGAGCCGGATTTTTTCGAGTCGTATACGAAATAGCCCTGCGCGTTGAAATCCGTTTCCTCGCCGATGATCTTGATCGAGTTTTTGTTCGCGCCCACCGTGCCATCCGACCCGAGTCCGAAGAAGACTGCACGTGTCATGCTGCCCGTTTCCGTGCTGAAGTTCGGGTCATACTCCAAACTTGTATGCGAGAGGTCGTCGTGAATGCCAACCGTAAAATGATTCTTCGGCTGCTCATTCTTCAATTGGTCAAAGACTGCCTTCACCATCGCCGGGGTGAACTCTTTGCTGCTCAGCCCGTAACGTCCGCCGACCACCACGGGCATGGCGGTCTGTGTCCTCTGCCTCCAGCCTTCCATCAACGCCGTCGCCACATCCTGATAGAGCGGCTCGCCCGCGCTGCCCGGCTCCTTCGTGCGATCCAGCACGGCCAGGGCTTTCACGCTGGGTGGCAGCGCGCCGAGCAAGTAGTCGGCGACAAACGGCCGGTACAGCCGCACCTTCAGCACACCCACGCGCTCACCGGCAGCCCGCAGCACGTCCACTGTCTCCTGGGCCGTCCCCGCGCCCGAGCCCATCAGCACGATGACGCGCTCGGCTTGCGGATCACCGGCGTAATCGAAAAGGCGATACTGCCGACCGGTTAATTCGGCGAACTTATCCATCGCGTTCTGCACGATGGCGGGTGCGACTCGATAATACGGGTTGGCCGTCTCCCGCGCTTGAAAGTACACATCGGGGTTTTGCGCCGTGCCCCGCACCACTGGGTGCTCCGGCGAGAGGCCGCGCGCGCGATGGTCGCGCACCAGCGCATCGTCGACCATGGCGCGCAGAGCGTCGTCGGTCAGCGCCTCGATCTTCATCACCTCGTGCGAGGTGCGGAAGCCATCGAAAAAGTGGATGAACGGCAGCCGGGCTTCGAGCGTGGCCGCGTGGGCGATGAGGGCAAAGTCGTGCGCCTCCTGCACCGAGGCCGAGCACAACATCGCCCAGCCGGTAGCGCGCACCGCCATCACGTCTTGATGATCGCCGAAGATGGAGAGCGCCTGCGCGGCAATGGAGCGCGCGGCGATGTGGAAGACCGCCGGCAACAACTCGCCGGCGATCTTGTACATGTTGGGCAACATGAGCAGCAGGCCCTGTGAGGCGGTGAACGTCGTCGCCAGCGCGCCGGTTTGCAGCGCGCCGTGAATGGCGCCCGCCGCGCCGCCCTCGCTCTGCATCTCCTGCACCAGCGGCGCGGTGCCCCACAAATTCTTCACGCCTTCCGACGCCCATTGATCGGCCCACTCGCCCATGGGTGAAGAGGGGGTGATGGGGTAGATGACAATGACTTCGTTGAGTTTGTACGCGATACGCGTGACGGCTTCGTTGCCGTCCAGCGTCACCCACTGGCGCTCAGGCATAGATCACCTCGTGGACCGGGATAGTGCTCATTAGACTACGTCACCCGCAGTGGAGCTGATAGTGACAGATGACGCGATATTGGAGGATGGGTGTCAGGATTTAGGGAAAGCAGAGAGCTGGAGGCGCACGAGCACCATATCAGGCAATTGCTTTTCGGCCAGTGGGCGGGGCATGCCGTGGTAGACCTTGAGCATCTCGGCCAGCAGCGTCTCGCGATCCACGTCCGCAACTTGCGCGACGGCGGGTTGATCATGGCCGCGAATGCGCAGCGTCACCGGCGCCCCACCCAGGATGTTCTTCCACCAAAGTTTGCGCCGATGCGTGATCAGCAGCAGCAAGTCGCCGTCACGGGCATAACTGATGGGGAAGGTGTAAGCCTTGCCACTCTTCCGGCCGGCATAAGTGACAAGCAGGGTGTTGCCGCTGAGCAGCCCATGCAGTGGCGACCGCAACAGCCAGATAACGAGCGGGTTGTACCACATGGCAGTCACGGCACCCAGTTGGAGAGAACGGTCAACGCGTGATTGCCCTGCTCCGGGTCGTTGTTGGGCAGATGCACGCGAAAGTCGTGCCGGCCGCCCATGTCGCCGTGCATCATGAACTCCATCGAGAGAGTCGTCGTTTCGCCGGGCTGGAGGACCATCGCACCGATGGTCGGGACGGGCGGTCAACACCCCGCCGCGACTTCGATGTATGGCGGTTCTTTGAAGCGCAACGGTTGGTCGCCGACATTGGCGACGACAAAACGGACCGACACCGTCTGCCCGAGTTTGACGTTGCCCAGGTCAACCAGGTCGCGATCAACGGTCAAGCGGGGGGTGCCTTTCACCGTCACTTCGACTTTGGGTGCGGGGGCATTGCTGTTCCATCTCAGCGCAGCAATGGCCACCAACCCAAGCGTCACCACACCGACGACGATGTGCCAGGGCTGCAGGCCAAAGCCCGCCTGCGATTTCCGAACGGTAGTAGGTTTGCGAGTTTTGGTTGCCATGGGTTACGGCCCAGTCGAAGGCCCAAAGCGGGCGTACGTTTCGTCCACGTAGGCTTTGATTTCGCTGGGACTTTTCTCCGCCGCCAGCATCCGCATCATATCTTGAGTGATGTCAACACAGACTCCGCAATTGACGGCGTGCAGATCGTAGGCCAGTTGTCCAGAGTCATTCACATCGGAAACATAGCAGCGATAGCTTGACGTATGCCCAAGCGCGGAGCAGCCGCAATAGCACGGGATCTGTTTGGCGATTTCGCGATTGGCGACCGCGAACTGATAAGCCTCCTGCACACGCGCCGGCGCGGCCTGCACCTCGGCCGGCATACCGTCGAGTGGCGCCATCGCGTAGTGGTCACGCCCGGTCTGTGTCGCGTTCGCAGCGCAGGCCGCAAGGACGCTGCTCAGACCCAAGACCACCAGGAGCACAAAAGTATTCTGCGGCGGTCGAAAACTCATGATCCACCTCTCCCAATTACTGAGATTTGCGGTCAAGTCTAGGGCTGTGCCCGCTGGGGGCCCAGTGACAAATCACGTCGATTCTCGATGACGTCTGTCCAAAAAGCCGCGTGCCTCAGTTGCTCATGGTTGCGAGCCGCTCGGCGCGCTCTTTAATTCCCAGCAGCATCCGCCGCTCCATCACAAACGCGCCTGGTTCGAGGAAGCCGCGATAGAACACGTTGTTGGTCAGCGTCGGGCTAAAGTCCGCGCGCCAGCGCTCAATGAGGCGTGTCGTTTGGAGATCAATCGCTTCGAGGTAAAACCCCCACGACACGGCCAGATACTCACCCGGCCTGACGAGGGGCGCCTCACCCGGCGGCGCGGGCGCAAACTCCGTTTGCGC
>JBQTJD010000606.1:0-1904 GCA_052387475.1 Anaerolineales bacterium
TGATGTTTCAGGCGGCGATCGCCTGCATTTCTGCGATTTTATGATACAATGCTTATTATAAGCCATCTAACTACTTTGTCAATAGGCTAATCATTCAATGGCTAATCAAAATCATCCCCAACTTGCCTCTAACTTCAACGAGCGCTATCCCGGTGCCAGCGCCAGGGCCACGGAATCTGCGATGAACCTCGTTCGTACCGCCGATTTGCTGGTCAAGCGCATCGCGGATCTAGTTCAACCGTTCGATCTGACCCCGTCCTCAGGGTTGGTCTTGGGGATTCTGGCGGACGCCGAAGCTCCGTTGCCGCCAAACCAAATCGCGGAGCGGCTCATCATCAGCCGGGCGTCGGTCACGAGTTTACTCGACTCATTGGAGCGGCGGGGATACGTGCAGAGGCTGCCCCACGCAACTGACCGGCGGATGCTTCTCATCGAGCTGACCGATACCGGCCGCCAGATCGCTCATGAGTTTCGGCTGCTTGTGCATCAGAATCAAAAAGAATGGCTGTCGGTCCTCAACACCCACGAGCAAGACCAACTCATCAGCACTCTTCATCGCCTCCAGGCCGCCCTGGCTGACGCGAGATCGTAAGGCGTGTTTACGAGTCTTTACCAATGCACCTCCAGGCTTCGATTTACGAATATCAGCGTCCCCGTGGGCTGCGCGCAGAGCGTGACACCAATCATCTGCCGGAGTAACGGCAGCTCAGCGCTCTTCCCATCGCCAAACGGGAGGGCCTCCGAGAAATCTCGCCAGTCACTGGGCATTTACCACTTAACGTGATTGCGCCCAAAAGTTTCAGGGCGTGGATAAGCGGTGATTATTCACATCTCGCTCACCGCGCCGTCCTCGGCGCGGAAGTAGGCCGCCGTCCCCGGCGGCCTGAGCCTTTGTGTGCAATCACCGGCTGGATAAGTTGGGTGCATTTCAATTTAGGGGCAAGTGGCAAACGGTCTTCCACCAATCGTCGAAGCCGTGGCCCATGATGGCCGTGCGCACGGGGAGTAGCCGTTCCAACCCGGCGCGGCTCCAACGCATTCCCGGGCCAGCGAAGCGCGCGCGATATTGCTTGCAGCCACTCTCGACCATCCCGCTCCCGATGGGCAAGCCATCTTCACGAATTTCCAGATATTGCATGCGGCGAAGGTTGTCGGCAAAGTAGCCGGCTTCGCGGCGCAGGTCGTCCGCGACTTTGCGATGCGTTTTGGCTGCGTCTCGCAGGCAGTCAGCGATCTGATCGGCGTGGCCTTCGAAGAGCTTGGTTTCATAGTCTGTGAACCACTGCTGAGCCGCGGGCGTGCCTTCGCCTTTGAGCAGGGCGGCGGCCTGATGCAGATGGGTGATGGCGTGATACCAGTCCACGACCTGGCGACTGTCAAAGAAGTGTTCGCCGACCAAGTTCCACACCCAGGCGGCTCCGTCACCGACCGCCACGGTTTCTTTGGCGCGCGTCCATTGGCGGCGGCGCGCCTCGGCCCAGACGGACTGGCCAAACAGTTCTGGCCCACCCAGCTGGGCGCGATAGCTCGTGTTCACCGCATGGGCTAGGTCAATGACGTCGCCCGTGCGCAGATCCCGTGTCGGTTGGAGTTCCACGTCGAAGACACTCCCCACTTTCAGCTCTTTCCAGCCTTCATTCCGCACAGGCACCATCGCCCCGTCCATGGCCACACCCATCGGCGACAGCGACCGGGCCTCTCCCACCACCGGCTGAGCGCGGGGTGGCAGCGCCGTCGCCGTCGCACGCGCCTTCAGTTCTACGGCTTGGCCCCGTTCACCCCAGACGGCTGCGCGCTGCCAAATGCTCGTATCGGAGATGTACACCTGTCCGACTTTCTCCAGGATGTCTTCCGCCTGGGCAAAGGTTCCCAAGCCGCTCAACCACACCGCATGTTTGGCCACT
>JBQTJD010000607.1:0-3580 GCA_052387475.1 Anaerolineales bacterium
GCCCACACGGGGCGGCCAAGAGCGTGCTGGCCGCTGCCCATTTCCAAAAGCTGGCCGATGAACGCGCCCTGCCGTTGCGCGCAGTGGCGGCGGGGACGCATCCCGATCCAGCCATTGCCCCGGCCGCCATAGAACTATTGCAGGCCGATAGTTTGCCTGTGCCAAACCACGCGCCGCGCCGCGTGACGCTCGACGATATGCAGACCGCTGTGCGTGTAATTTCAATGGGCTGTGATCTCTCTGAATTACCCGCGACCCCAATCGCGCTGGAGCGCTGGGACGATGTGCCGCCGGTGAGCGTGACTCCCACCGCTGCGCGCGACGCCATTCGCCTGCACGTCGAGAGGCTGCTGGATGAACTCCGTGTCTGAGGCTGGCATCCCGCGCGAGTCACACCTCAAACTCTTTCTGCGCTTTCTGCGTTTTGGCCTGTTGGCGTGGGGCGGGCCGGTGGCGCAGATCGCCCTGTTGCGGCAAGAGTTGGTGGATGAAGAACGCTGGGTCAGCAACGAGCGCTTCAATCGCGTGCTGGCGGTGTATCAGGTGCTGCCCGGCCCGGAGGCGCATGAGATGTGCGTGTACTTTGGGATGCTGGCGCGCGGACGGTGGGGCGGTGTGCTGGCCGGGCTAGGCTTTATGCTGCCCGGCTTCGCGCTGATGTTCGCGCTGTCGTGGTTCTACGTCACTTACGGCCTGGCCTCGCCGCTCTTCGTCGCGGTGTTCTATGGTTTCAAGCCGGCGGTGGCCGCCCTCATCGTTCGCGCCGTACATCGCATTGGGCAACACGCCCTCACCGATCACTGGCTGTGGGCCATCGCCATCGGCGCATTCGCGGCGCAGTGGCTGGGCGTCAACTTTCTGATTACACTGGCGCTGGCCGGTGTGTTGTATGCGCTCGTCAAACGCACGGTCGCGCTGAATGTGATGGCGGCAATGATGATATGGCCGCTGGCCGCCAGCGCCGCTGCCCCCTCTGCGTTAGAGCTGTTGGGCTACGGCCTGCGCGCCGGGCTGCTGACATTCGGCGGCGCATACACCGCCATCCCCATTTTGCAGTACGACGCCGTGGCCGTGGGCGGCTGGATGACCAACGCGCAGTTTTTAGATGGGCTGGCACTTGGCGGCATCCTGCCCGCGCCGCTCATCATCTTCTCGACCTTCGTTGGCTACCTCGGAGGCGGGCCGTGGGGCGCGTTGACCATCACCACCGGCGTCTTTCTGCCCGCATTCGCCTTCACTTTGATCGGGCATGAGGTTGTGGAAAGGTTGATTGAGAACACGACCGCGCACGCCTTTCTCGATGGGGTCACGGCGGCGGTGGTGGGTTTGATCGCAGCCACTGCGATTGGCTTACTCCGCGAGGCGATCCCCGATGTGCCCGCCGCGCTGATCTTCGGACTGGCGCTCGTCACACTCTATCGCTGGAAAGCAAAAGCGGCGGTGGCCGGTGTGATGCTGGGCGCGGGCCTGCTCGGTCTACTGCTGTTCGCCCCACTCGGGTGATGACGATGACTCCACTACGCGCCCTCACCCCGGATGGCCGCTGGCTGTTTGCCACGCGCGTGGCGCGCATGTTTGCCTATGGACTCGTCTCGGTCGTGCTCGTGTTGTATCTCGCGCAATTGGGATTGAGCGAAGAGCGCATCGGGCTGCTGCTCACCCTCACATTGATCGGGGACACGGCGATTGCGTTGTGGATGACGACGGTCGCTGACCGGGCCGGGCGGCGGCGGATGCTGTTGGCGGGCGCGGCGTTGATGATCTTCGCCGGTGTGTTGTTCGCCCTCACGCGCGACTTCTGGCTGCTGCTCGTCGCGGCGACCCTCGGCGTGCTCAGCCCGGGCGGCAACGAGGTCGGGCCGTTCCTTTCGATTGAACAAGCAGCGCTGACTCAATCCATCCCCGGCGAGCAACGCACCGCCACGCTGGCGTGGTATCAACTCGGCGGCTCGTTTGCCACGGCGTTGGGGGCGCTGGCGGGCGGCGGGCTGGCGCAAGTGCTACAAAACTCCAGCGTCTCCCAACTCGAAAGCTATCGCGCCGTCGTCATTTGTTACGCGCTGCTCGGGGTGATCTTGCTGGTGATGTTCACCCGTCTTTCCGCAAGAGTTGAGCCGCACGTCACCCCGTCACTCGCCACTCGTCCCGCATTATTGGGCCTGCATCGCTCACGTAACACGGTCCTCAAACTCTCGGCGCTCTTTTCGCTCGATGCGTTCGCGGGCGCGTTGGTGGTGCAGAGTGTGATGGCGTACTGGTTTTATACGCGCTTTGGTGTGGAACCAGCCGTGCTGGGCGGCATCTTCTTCGGCGCGAATGTGCTGGCCGGGTTTTCGGCGCTGGCCGCCGTCCCGCTTGCCTGTCGCATCGGCCTGATCAACACGATGGTCTTCACGCATCTGCCCTCGAACGTGTTGCTGATGCTCGTGCCGCTGATGCCGACTCTGCCGCTGGCGATTGCGCTGCTGCTTATCCGTTTCAGCATTTCGCAGATGGATGTGCCGACGCGCCAAAGTTATACGCTGGCGGTGGTGGAGCCGGACGAACGCTCAGCGGCCTCCGGCGTGACGAGTGTGGCCCGCACGGTGGGTGCATCTTTCGCGCCGGCGCTCGCGGGACTACTCTTAGCCAACCCGCTGCTCACGTCCGTGCCCTTTCTGCTCGCCGGTGGATTGAAGATCGTATACGACCTGGCGCTGTGGCGCAGCTTTAGCGCGCTTAAACCGCCAGAGGAAGTTGTCAGTAAGCAGTAAAGGGTGAACAGTGAACTGTTGACCGTTCACTGACCCACTGCTCACTGCTTTTCACAAGGAGACTCTCAATGAAATGGCTCACCCGTTCCCATGTGCATGTTGATCGTGTGGCCTGTCCGTGGCTGATCACGCGTTTTGTGGACAGCGAGGCCGAGTTTCTGTTCGTGCCCAAAGTGGAGATTGACCGCGTGGCAACAGAGACCGGCGCCATCCCGTTCGATGCGCCCAGCGTGGAGCTTGGCCACCACGAGGGCCGCTGCTCGTTTGAGAGCATCCTGCTCAAGTATGGGCTGACCGACCCGGCGCTTCAGCGCCTGGCGAAGATCGTTCATGCCGCTGACGTGGCCGAGGATATTGACAGCGACCCGCTGGCGCGCGGGCTGGAGGCCATTGCCGCCGGCTACAGCCTGCGCTATCCGGACGACGAGGAGAATCTGGCCCGTCAATTTGATGTGTATGACGCGCTGTACGCATGGTGCCGTTTGCAGATGGCGCGAGGTCAGTAGACCTATCCAAAATAAACCGTAGACCGATGCGGTCTGCCGAATTGACCGAAGATTTTAGATGTCTAACAGACCGCTTCGGTCTTAATCGCGACGCTGCCTCCACTTCAATCAGCCGGAGTGGCCACTGTGTAAACGGTGGCCACTTACTTTGTACGTCTCCGTTTCACCCTCAATGCGCCGTACGCCGTAATTCCACCGCAACGCCAACCATTTCTACCTCATCTTTACACCGTTTCTACCCGGCGCTACGCTAGAGTCGGGCAGCTAGGATGGGATGGATCGATGAACTCTCCTGTGTCAAATCTCCACTGGCCGCGTCCG
>JBQTJD010000608.1:0-8215 GCA_052387475.1 Anaerolineales bacterium
GATCAAAGTTGATGGTGCTCGTGCGACGCACCATGCCGACGACCTGATAGCCCTTCCCCAGCAGGTATTCAGCCAGGTACGAGCCGTCTTGTCCAGTGATGCCGGTGATGACAGCAGTAGGCACTGCACAGTCCTTTCTTTGCGCGCGGCGCTCAATTCACACGCACGCGCGCCCGTTCGTAATCCAATAAATCTTTCAAGCTTTGCTCAAATGAGATCACAGGCACCCAACCTGTGAGGGCGTGGAACTTGCTGGCGTCACACACAACCTCCAAATTATCCGAAGGCCGCAATCGTTCGGGATCAGTCTGCACAGAAATGGGACACCGGGCAAAACTCAGCAAGGTGTCCAGCAACTCTTGAATGCTGCGCGAGCGCCCAGAGCCGAGGTTGTAAACTTCCCCGGCCTGCCCCTGCTCGAGCGCCAGCTGGTAGGCCGCTACCATGTCGCGCACGTCGGTAAAATCGCGGCGGGCCGTCAGGTTGCCGACCTTGAGCGCCGGCGGCTGGGCGCCCGCCTCGATGGCCGCGATCTGCGACGCAAACGCCGCTGCCACAAAGAGGCTCCCCTGTCGCGGGCCGATGTGATTGAATGGACGCACGCGCACAACGGGCAGTTGATGGCTGAGGTAGTATTGCAAGCCCAACCTATCCTGACCGATTTTGCTGACGCTGTACGGGTTGTCGGGGCGAAAGGGTTGCTGCTCGTTCAGCGGCAATTCGTGCGGTGACACCCGCCCGTATTCTTCCATAGAGCCGGCGATCAAAATGCGCGGAGCCATGTGCTCGGCCAACACGGCCTTGAACAAATTGAGTTGCACCCGCAGATTGCTCTCCAGCGTATCCCAGGGGTTGCGCCAGCTTTCGCCAACCGAGGCCTGGGCAGCCAGGTGATAAATGTAATCCGGCTTGATCTGTTGAATGAGACGCCGGGTTGATGCCCCATCGCGCAAATCTATCGCCACACGTCGAAGCTGTGAAGCATCGAGCGAGGGCGAGGCCGTTCCGCGATCACCCCCCCAGATTTCCGTTGTCGGCGTTACGCGGGTCGCCAAATGATCGGCCAGATGGCTGCCCGCAAACCCACTGACACCTGTAATCAAGATTTTCAACCATCACCCCGAGTGTGCCATAGTTTTTGAGCGCGCATTATACCGTGAATAAAGTGGGTTTCAGTCGGGACAAAGGTCGGCGAGGAATGTGACTCGGGTGCATTTCAAATTTTTGGATAAGCCGCTCTCCGACCGCGTCCTCGCGGTCGGCACGCCTCGTAGAAACGCCCGCGAGGACGCGGGCTGGGAGCAAATTAACCACTATTCAGAAATGCATCCTGTGACTCGGCTTTTTTGACAGTGCTCTATGAGGCGGTTATAATCCCCGCGCCCATTTTAGAGTGTGGAGGAATTGTGCGGTGACTGACATGCAAGCTCCTGAAACCGGCGGGGCGCAGACGGGTGCGCATAAGCGCAGCGACGCTCGCTTGGAAGATTTGAAACCGAAGATGCGGCTCGAGGGAACAGTGAAGAAGGTTGAACTGTACGGCGCGTTTGTCGATATCGGTGTCGGGCGTGACGGCCTCGTTCACATTTCACAATTGCGCCCCGAGCGCGTCAACAACGTAGCCGATGTGGTCACGGAAGGCCAACCCGTGACGGTGTGGGTCAAACGTGTGGATACCGCGAACGGCCGCCTCGACCTGACTATGATCGAGCCTTTGGCGGTCGATTGGAATGAACTCAAGCGCGGTCAGGTGTACACCGGCAAAGTTGCCAAGGTGGAGAGGTTCGGCGCGTTTGTGGATATTGGCGCAGAACGGCCCGGGCTGGTGCACGTAAGCGAGATGGCAACGTATCGTGTTGAGGACCCCGGCGAACTGGTGAAGGCCGGCGGCGAGGTGCGGGTGCAGGTACTGGGTGTAGATCCGAAGAAAAAGCAGATCAAGCTCAGCATGAAAGCGATTGAGCTGGCGGAGATGGCGCAAGAGGAAGACGCGGAAGAGCCGGAAGAGGAATTGACGGCGATGCAATTGGCCTTCAAGCGCGCTCAGTCAAACAAACAGTCGCTGGCCGACGTAGCCGGAAAAGCCGCTCAAAAAGAGCAAGCGCGCCAAGTGCAGGAAGATTTGCTGAGTCGCACGCTATCGAACCGGCGGAAGTAACAAGCACTAAGCGCTTTTCGTTTTGGCTCGACGTTCGTGATCAATAATCATCATCGTCGTCTTCATCCCACAAATCCTCTTCTTCCTCCTCATACAACCCTTCTTCTTCGTCTTCTTCCAATTCTTCCAGTTCTTCCTCTTCCCACTCCTCTTCACTCGAGGCTTCGGCCTGATCACGCTGATAGGTCATACAGCCACTCTCGGGGTCTAGCTCAATGGCAGCGGCCCCGCAATATCCCTCTTCGAGGAATACGCAATCATCATAGTGGCAACGAATTCGCGGCATGCGAGTGTTCCTCCCACACTCAAGAAAGATTGGTCGTGCTCAAATTTGAGGCCGACAGTTTGGGTTTGGCCGGCAAGTCGCTAGTAAGATAGAGCGATTTTGAGGGCGTTGTCAATAGCGGGATTTCAAAACGTGTCCAGCAGCCACACTGGCAGCTTTTGTCCGCGGAGCGCCTCCGTCACCCCCTCAGGGATGATGAGCAGCCCATCGGCCTTGACCAGCGAGGTGATGATATTGGAACCTTGGTGGCCGGTGCTGTGGGCGAGATAGCCGTCAGCGTACGGCTCCAGGGTCACGCGCAGATAGGTCTCCCGGCCATCGGAGTGCATCGGTTCGGCAAGCGTGGCCTGCACGGTGAGCCGGTCGAAACTGGTGTGCCCCGCCAGCTTGAGCAACACCGGGCGGACGAAGACCTCCATCCCCACTAGCGATGACACCGGGTTGCCCGGCAGCCCAAGAAAGGGAATCCGCCGGTCCGGCGCGCCTACCTGCCCAAAGGCCAGTGGCTTGCCGGGTCGCATCTTCACCTTCCAGAAATTGAGCGCCCCATCGGCTTCGACGGCGTCTTTGACAAAATCGTACGCCCCTACCGAGACGCCGGCTGAAGATAAGATCAAATCCGCCCCGGAGTCAGCAGCGAGCCGCAGCTTCGCCCGCACGTCCTCTAATTGATCACGCGCAATGCCAAGGCGTACCACCCGCCCGCCGTATTGTTCGATGGCAGCCGCGAGCGAGTAGCTGTTCGTGTCACGGATCTGGCCGGGACGCGGCTTTTCTTCCACCCGTACCAACTCATCCCCGGTGGAGAGCAACGCGACCACAGGCTGCCGATGCACGCGCACTTGCGGATGGCCCAACGCCGCGAGCACGCCAAGGGCCGCCGGTCGCAATAGTGTCCCGGCGCTCAGCACGGTTTGACCAACTTGCACGTCTTGACCGGCTGGGCGGAAATTTGCGCCGGGCATGGGGGCTTGGAGGATTTTGACTACGCTCGGCCTCGCCGCCGCGCCGCGCATATCTGCGCCGCGCACATCATCGGTCTCTTCCACCGGCACGATGGCGTCAGCGCCCTCCGGTATCGGCGCACCGGTCATGATGCGCATGGCCGTGCCCGGCGGGAGCGGCGCGGGAATCGGCGCACCGGCAGGGATATCACCGCTGATGGGCAGGGTTACCGGTTGCGCGAGGCTGGCGCTGACCGTATCCGCAACGCGCACCGCATACCCATCCATCGATGAATTTGCAAACGGCGGCAGGTTCTCAGCGGCGTGGATGTCTTCGGCCAACACGCGCCCGCGCGCCTGTTCCAACGCCACGAGTTCCGTGGGGAGCGAGGCAAAGTGCTCGAGGATTTTGGCGCGGGCTTCGGCGACGGTGAGCATCATAATCCCTGATCCCTAATCCCTCCCAATTGAGTGGTGAGGGATTAGGGATTATGCGGCCTTCGGGCGGTACGCTTCGATGACGTTCGGCAACTGCTCGACGCGCGCCAGCACGCGCGGCAGCATCGCAATGTCGCTCAAATCCATGGTGAGGTCAATCGTCGCAATCGTGCCTTTGGTCAACGAGCGGACCGACGACATGTTGATGCGTTCGTTGGACATCACCGTCGAGATGTCCTGCATCAGCCCGGGGCGATCATAAGCGGTGATGCGAACGCTGACCGGATAAGTGCGCTGGGCCTGTCCCCACGAGACTTTGAGTTTGCGCTCCGGCTCGCGCGAGTTGAGCATATTGGGGCAATCCTGCCGATGGATGGTGACGCCGCGCCCGCGTGTAATGTACCCGATAATCGGGTCGCCCGGCACCGGGTTGCAACAGGTAGCGAGGCGCGTCAACATGCCATGCGTACCCAGCACGGCAATCTCATCGGCGGGCGACTCGCGGCGCGGCTCCAGCGTAGCCGGCAGCAGCGGCAGTTGCTCCTGCGGCTGGCTTTCTTGTTCCAGCACCACCGACGCGATGTGCTTGCCATGGATGTCGCCCGTGCCGAGCGCATACATCAAATCTTCCGGCCGGGCATAGGCCAGCTTGCGGGCCAGGGTTTCCTGATTGAACTCCGATGCGCCCATCCGCTTCAACTCTTTTTCGAGCATGGCCCGGCCCTGCGCCACAATCGTGTCGCGCTCCTGCCGGCGGAAGTACAACTTGATCTTCTGCAAGGCGCTGGCTGATTTCACCAGATTGAGATCGGGATTGAGCCAATCGCGCGACGGGCCGCCCTGTTTGGCGGTGAGGATCTCCACCTGGTCGCCGGTTTTCAGCCGATAATCGAGTGACACCAGCCGCCCGTTCACGCGCGCACCCCGACAGCGATGGCCGATGGCGGTATGCACGTGATAGGCGAAGTCGATGGGGGTCGCGCCGGCGGGCATATCAAAGATGTCGCCACGCGGCGTAAAGCAATACACGCGTTCGGGGAAGACATCGCGCTTCATCGCGTCCACAAACTCGCTGGCGTCCGACACTTCCTGTCGCCATTCCATCATCTTGCGAATCCATTGGATGTGCTTCTCATACGTATCGTCGCGCTTCGCCCCTTCTTTATAGCGCCAGTGGGCGGCGATGCCATACTCGGCATGTTCGTGCATCTCGGGCGTGCGAATCTGCACCTCGAGCGGGCGGCCATCGGTGTATAGCACGCCGGTATGTAGCGATTGGTAATTGTTATCCTTGGGCGTGGCGATGTAATCGTCGAACTGGCCGGGGATGGGGCTCCACAGGCTGTGGATGATGCCGAGCGTGTGATAGCACGTCGGCTTGTCCTTCACCAGCACCCGCACGGCGCGCCAATCGTAGATGTCGTTGAAGGCCGCGCCCTTGCGCTCCATCTTGCGATAGATCGAGTAGACGTGTTTGGGCCGCCCAGTCACCTCGCACTCGATGCCGTCCTCTCTTAGCGCCAGCTTCACTTCGGTGATGATCCGACCAATCGTCTGCGCGCGATCAGCCTCCTGCTCGCTCAACTGCGAGGCGATTTCGCGGAACTTCTCCGGCGTGGAGTAGCGGAAGGAGAGATCTTCCAACTCCGATTTCAACTTCCAAATGCCAAGCCGGTTGGCCAGCGGCGCAAAAATCTCCAACGTCTCGTGGGCGATGCGCTGTTGCTTCTCCGGCGGCTTGTAGCTCAGCGTGCGCATGTTATGCAGCCGGTCAGCCAATTTGATAATGACGACGCGGATGTCGTCGCTCATGGCGAGGAAGGTTTTGCGCAAGCTTTCGACATTGCGGTCAATGGGTTGATTGCCGTCGCGGGAGACGCGCGGCAACTGGGCCAGCTTGGTCACGCCGTCCACCAGCTTGGCCGCTTCCTCGCCGAAGTCGCGGCGAATCTCATCCAGCGTGAGCGGGGTGTCCTCGACCGTGTCGTGCAGCAACCCGGCGATGATGACGGGCAGCGGCATGTGCAGGTCGGCGAGGATCATGGCCACGGCCAGACAATGAGTGACGTACGGTTCGCCCGAAGCGCGCAGTTGCCCGGCATGCGCCCGCTCGGCGGCGCTATATGCCTTTTCAATTTGCGCTTTGTCTTGTGGGGAGAGATTGGCCGGCAACAACTCCAGTAGATTGGTCAACTTCATCTTACACCAAGTATAATTTCGCGCGCGGGAGAGGACAAGGGAAATGGTGCAGTTTTTCATCAGCTTTCCACGGTACCGGCAGTTGATAGCCGGGCTTCTCATCGGTTCGGTCGTCGGGTCGCTCTTTGAAGTTTTGTACCGGCAACGCCGCCGGCGGAGCCCGCTTGATGAGAACCAGGCCCAGCAACTCTACGGCCCCAACCTCGAACGCGACCTCGCCAGCCTCAAAGCTGTTGTGACCGAGAAGGTCGGGCTGCTGGCCGGGACCGAGATTCTCGTCACCCAACTGCGCAGCGAACTCGATCAGCAGCGCTCGCGGGCCGATAACGCCGAGGCCGAGCTTGCCGGTCTGCGCGCGCCACTCGCCGGGACCCACCGCGCCGATGACTTGAAGATGATCAAGGGCATTGGCCCGGTGTTCGAGCGCCGCCTCAACGCGGCCGGCATTACGACCTTCGCCGAACTGGCCGACACATCCGATGAGAGCATCTTCGCCATCGTGAAGGCCAGAAACCGGCAGGCCGTTGACCTGGATTTCTGGCGACAGCAGGCGCGCGAATTCGCGGCGAAGAAATAGGACCCTCACTCCCTTCAAATTCTTCAGTCAGTCTTTCCTCGCGCTCTTGATCTCAGGTGACTGTCACTGGGCAATAAAGCGCGTGGAATTTCCGCGTGCAGGCTGCCCAGTGACAGTCACCTTTGTGCCGGGTGTCCGCTGGCCCGAAAATTGCATAGTCAAGCTTCATGCTGACAGGCAAAGGCTGGTTCATCTGGCAAATTTCCCGCTGTGAAGGCGGCCACCCGCAGGTCATCGCTACTCGCGCCAAAGCCGCCGGCTGCACCCACGTCCTCATTAAGATCGCCGAACGCATTCACGCCTTTGGCTTCGATCAATTCAAGCGCGACCTGGTGCCACCTGTAGCCGAGGCGTTGCGGGCGCAGGGCATCGGCGTGTGGGGCTGGCATTACGTGTACGGCGATCAGCCGCTGAAGGAAGCGGAGATCGCCGTGAAGCGTACGCGCGAATTGCAACTCGATGGCTACGTCATCGACGCTGAGATCGAGTACAAGCATCCGGCCAAGGTCGCCGCTGCGCGCCAGTACATGTCGGCGCTACGCAAAGGCCTGCCCGACACGCCCATCGCGCTCTCGTCATTCCGCTACCCATCGTTACACGCACAGTTGCCGTGGCAGGTTTTTTTGGATCAATGCGATTACGCAATGCCGCAGGTGTACTGGGAGCGTGCACACAACCCCGCGCAGCAGTTGGAGCGGAGCGTGACGGAATTCAACGATCCGAAACTCGTCGGCGCGGTACGGCCCATCATCCCTACTGGCGCGGCCTACGGGGCGGGCAACTGGCGCGCCACTCCGGGCGATGTGGAAGTGTTTCTGCAGAAGGCCCTCGAACTGAAACTGCCGGCGGCGAATCTGTACTCATGGGATTACGCCACTCAACCCGCGCACCGCGAGTTATGGGATGCGGCGACGCGGCTGCCGTGGCCGGAACCACAATCGGAAGACATCCTCACTCGCTGGCTGGCGGCCCTGAACGCCGGCAGCATCGAGCAATTGCTGGCGTTATATCAGTCCGACGCCGCGCACGTCACCGCTCAACACATCCTGCAAGGCCACGCCGCACTGCAGGCGTGGTACGTCGAGCTATTGCAAACGCGCCTGCCGCGAGCCACTTTCATCCTGGCCGAAACCAAAGCCATCGACAATTTTCGGCATGCGCGCTGGTCGGCGACTACACCCGCTGGCGCAGTCGTCACTGGCAAAGACTCCCTCGGCCTGCTCAGCGGACGAATTCAATACCACTTCACCACGTTCGAGCCGTAACCACCTCAAAATCCATCCTTGACGCAGCCCGCCCAGACGGGCTAAAATCGCGCTGTTCCATATAGTGAGTAAAGCATTCACAATATGACAGCCCGAGTCTCCCCCTACCCCGGCGCGCAGGCCGTCAGCCGCGCCGTGGCCGTGCTCAAAGCCTTCACCGACAGCCAGCCCAAGATGACGCTGGCCGACATTACGCGCGCCACGCGGCTGAACAAAGCGACCGCCTATCGCTTACTGGCCGCGTTGGAAAAAGAGGGGCTGATTACGCGCGAAGGCGGCAGCGAGGCCTACCGCCTCGGCCCGGAGGCGATTGCGCTCGGGGGCCGCGCGCTGCGAGCGAACGATCTG
>JBQTJD010000609.1:0-1765 GCA_052387475.1 Anaerolineales bacterium
CACCGCCAGCCACACACACGATTTCTTCTCACATCGCGGTGAGCACGGGCGTACCGGGCGTTTCGGGGCGCTCATCGGATTAGCGAAGTGAGGGTCAACGGATTGCGTCGCTTCGCTTATGATTGAACGGAGCGCCGTTCATTTCAATCCGCGTAATCCGTTCAATCCGTTGACGAATGTCTGGCTCGCTCGCGCAGAACCTTGCTAACATTCAGTCTCGCATCCGCACAGCCGCCGGGCGTGCCGGGCGCGATCCGGCAGAGGTGACGCTGATCGCGGTGAGCAAAACGCATCCAGCGGAGACCGTGGCCGCCGCAGTGTCGCTCGGACTGACGGACTTTGGCGAGAACCGCGTTGAGGAAGCGGCAGCGAAAATACAACACCTGACAAGTTTGTCAGTCAAATGGCACATGATCGGTCATGTGCAAAGCCGAAAGGCGCGTGACGTTGTAAATGCTGGTTTCACGCTCGTGCATTCGGTGGACTCGCGCAAGCTGGCCGAACGATTGAGTCGTTTCGCGGCTGAGGCTGGGCGCGTGCAGCCAATACTGTTGGAGTGCAACGTCTCGGGCGAGGCGTCGAAATCGGGCTTCGCGGCCTTTGATCCAGCGACCTGGCCCGCACTGCTCAACGCGTTCGGGGTAATCGTGGCGTTGCCCGGCGTGCGGGTGCGTGGGCTGATGACGATGGCCCCGCTCGGCGCCGACCACGACAGCGCGCGGCCCTGCTTCCGTCGCTTGCGCGAACTGCGCGACGCGGCGCGGGCTGCCATCCCGACCGCTGAATGGGCCGAGCTTTCGATGGGGATGACGGATGATTTTGAGGGCGCCATTGCTGAGGGCGCGACTTTGGTGCGGGTGGGGCGGGCGATCTTTGGCGAGCGCGCCTGAACGTAGAGACGCCCCGGTGGGGCGTCTCCGCCGGAAAAATTGTGAGGAGTGATTTGTGGCCAACAACCTGATGCAGGTCGTGGACATCTTTGTGCTGGTGATTACGATCATTTTGATCCTGCACGCGCTCATGTCCTTTGCGCCGCTGGAGCCGTGGCACCCGGTGCGGCGCACCCTGGCCGATATCGCCGAACCCATCATCCGTCCATTCCGCAACCTCATCCCAGCCGTGGGGATGTTCGACTTCTCGATTATGGTGGCGTTGATCGTGATTCGGGTGCTTGGCGAGTTGCTGAAGGTGATGATCAACGCGGCGTTTTGATTCACGCTCACTCGGAGGGATGCATGACGACGTTCAAAGATGCCAAGATTGGGGCGGCCATCACCGTGAAGGTGACGCCGAAAGCGAAGAAGAACGCCGTGGCCGGGATCATGGCGGATGGGACGGTGAAGGTGCAGGTCACCGCGCCGCCCGAAGAGGGCCGGGCCAACGCCGCCGTGACAGAGGTGCTGGCGAGCGCGCTCGGCTTAAACGCCAGTCAAATCGAAATCGTAGCCGGCCATTCCTCTGAACGCAAGCTGATTTCGCTCATCGGCATTGCCCCCGCCGAGGTAGAGGCCAAGCTCACCGCCGCGTCGAAGAAGCCCAAAGACGCGAAGACCCCCAAGCCGAAAAAGGCCACCAAAGCCAAGACTGCCTCCAAACGCAAATAGCACCAAGCGGTGGCTGCACGAAGCGGTCGGGTGAAGCGCCAGACTGTGTGAAAACTGGGCCCATGATAGCATTCCTGAGCCGAATGCATATCAAAGGATGCTGTCATGCCCCATCTGCAGGGAGTCCATCGCGGTGCTGTGCTGCTCTTTCCACCGTCGCT
>JBQTJD010000610.1:0-3907 GCA_052387475.1 Anaerolineales bacterium
GAAATGACTCGGCGTGCTGATCCACTTCATCAAGAGGCAGGGTATAGAGGTGCAGCAATCGCAGCACACTCGAGGCGCGCGGCCGATCCACCACGCCGGCGACGGCCGCACCGCTCGCCTTCAATTCATCCAGTTGCTGCAAGTATGGGCGCAACGCTTCATCAATCTCGGCGCGGTTCTGCGCTTGCAGGGAGAAGTACAACAACAACCCATTATCCAGCAAGGCCAACGTGGGCGCTGAGGCAATTTCGTCTTTGGCAAGCCGCGCCAACTCGCTCAACTCGTGTGTGTCACGTACCACATCGATGCGCTGGGCCGGGATCTGCCCGCCATCCTCATCGTATAGATCAGCATCTTCAAAAAAAACCTGCGGCTGTGAGTGAGTGAGGGGAGTCTGACTGGAACCATAGCGAAACACCAGGCTGCCGACGTTGATGAGATAGTAGAGCGCGACGCCGTGGCGGTCGGGATAAATCTGCGACCCATCGGCGGCGAGGACGTTAGCACGCGCGGGATGCGGGGGGAGCGGATAGGCGCGGTTGACGGCTTCTTCCGTGGGGATGGCGCCCGCCCAGCGGTTCCCGGCCGCGCGGATCTTGCGGTGCAACGCCTCATCGTTCACATCAATTGTTTGCAGAATGGCGCGGGCAGCGGGCAAACGGGCGACCATATCCTCCAAACGCTGTTGGGCGTTGCCGCTCAGGGCGGTGACGTCGGCCATCAGTTTGTTGAGTTCCAGCGCCATGGCGAGCATTGTAGCACGAGTGTTCGACCATGCAAACGAAACTCATTCAAAACCACGAGCAATTACCTAGGAAATTCGGTTTGTTGGTGTTGCCTTTGTGCGGAGGCCGTGTTAGACTTTTCTAACGCCCCTCCAATTGGGATAACGCATGGCTAACAAAATCCTTGTGATTGATGATGACGAGAATACTTGCTGGCTCGTCAGCACGCTCTTACAACACAACGGCTTTCAGACCGTCACCACTGCCTCACCCACCGAAGGGCTACGGCTGGCGCAGGAACAAAGCCCAGATATGGTGTTGTTGGATGTGATGATGCCGGAGATGGATGGCTGGGAGGTGTGTCGCCGCATGCGCGAGTTCACCGAGTCGCCCATCATGTTCATCACCGCCAAATCCGGCATCAAGGATGTTGTCAAAGGGTTGGAGATCGGTGGGGATGATTACATCGTCAAGCCGTTCGACAATCGCGAGCTGGTGGCGCGCGTGAAGTCGAATCTGCGCCGGCAGTCCTCCGACAGCCGGGCCACCGACGGGCTGGCCTTCAGCAACGGCGAGTTACAGATTAACTTCCTCACCCGCGAGGTGTTTGTGCGCGGCAAATCGGTGGAACTGACGCCGAAGGAGTTTTCGTTGCTCTCGCACCTGGCGCGCAACGCGGGCCGCGTGTTGACGCGCGGCGAACTGATCGCTCATGCCTGGGGGCCGGATTATAACGACGCCACCGAGAGCCTGAAATTGTACGTGCACTACTTGCGCAAAAAGATCGAGCGCGACCCGGAGCATCCGGATTACATCATCACCTCGCGCGGGGTGGGCTACCGGTTCGCCGCCCACTGATGTGACTTCACGAAGTAAGGGCGACCCTTGTGGTCGCCCTTTTTATTTCCTCAAGATTCCCCGCAACAATTCGATGCTCATCTGCACCGTCTGGCCGGTTGGGTCGCGCTCCGGGTCAACGGCGGTGAGCGAGAGCGCGGCGAGGTGCGGCTGCACTTTGCGCGCCGATTCGATGGCGGCTTCCGGCGTCAGCCCGTTCGGCGCGGGGTAGTTCACGCCGGGTGCATACGCTGGATCGAGCACGTCAATGTCGAAGTGCAGGTAGGTGGGGAGGGCGTGGGACGTGTAGTGGGAGAGGCGGGTGGGATCGAAACGACGCACGGATGTTGAGTCGAGTAAATCCTTTTCCGCCGGGTCGAGGTCGCGCACGCCGAGCAGTGCCACATTCGCTTCGTTCACCGGCTGAGTGAGATTGGCCGCGGCGCGCAACTCATCCAGCCCGCGCCCACATACGCACGCCAGCGGCATCCCGCCGAGGTAGCCGCTAATTGTCGTCTCCGGTGTGTTGAAATCCCCATGCGCGTCGAACCAGGCAATGCCGAAGTCTTCGGTCAGCGAACGCCTCAGCCCGGCCACGGCCCCAATCGAAACCAAGCAATCTCCGCCGAGGATGACCGGCATCGTGCCCGCGCGAACCGCATCAGCCACAGCTTCGGCCAACAGCGCGCCGTTGCGCCCAATGCGGGCCAACCGGTCGCCCTCGCCAAGTTCAATGCTGCGATAGGCAACAGCCACCGTATGGCTGTCGCTTTCCAGTGCGGCGACCAGGCCGGCGGACAGCAATGCCTCCGATGCGCGGCCCATGCCTTTGAAATGTTGATCGAGCGAGAACGGGGAGGGGATGAGTGTGAGGTTCATTGGGGGATTGAGGGATTTGGTGATTACAGAGCTTGTTCCAGTTCAGCCAGCATTTCTTCCACCGCGTCACCGTAGCCCCAGCCGATGTGGTGGGTGTTCCGGCGCAACCGTTTGAGTCGCGGGCTAAATTCGTCATACAGTTCACGACCGATGAGGCCGCGCTTGAGTTCGGTCACGATTTGTTCAAGCATGTTTTCCAAAGCGATGTAGAACGCCTCATCAATATCGCCGAAGTCGTTGGTGAATTGTGTGCCGCGCTCGACATATGCGAGCCGCAGGTCAACTGTGCCACGCGTATCCCGGGTCGATTTATAGTAGTCAGTAATGATCTTCTTCGCGTCGGCAAAGCGTGGTCGACCCGGAAATCTCGCCGTCTCCGGGTAAATGGCGCGGATTACTTTGCGACGGCAATCTTCGAGATATTTTGGATCATGCCCAACGGGCAGACAGGCCGCTTGCAGAAAGGCTTTATTCTGCGGCGACAGGTCGTGCAGGTCTTTGATGAGACTTATCAACCGATCCGGCGTTGCATCCTGCAGCGTGGCGCGAATTTTGGCCCATGTCATTGGTGCAATTCTCCACAACGGAAAAACCTGATCGCGGCGCAGCCACTTGATGGCTGATTACCCTTTCCCTCATTTCCTTCAGTTCCCTCGTTTCCCTCAGCTTCCAAGCCACTCCACAATCGCCGTCTCGCCCTGCCCGACGCCCACGCATAGGGTGACGAGGCCGTAGTACGGACGTGGCTCGCTGGAGGCGCGGCGGCGCATTTCGTGGACGAGCGTGCACACCAATCGCGCGCCGCTGCACCCGAGCGGATGCCCGAGCGCAATCGCGCCGCCGTTGACGTTGGTAATCGCGGGCCGGAAGTTGAGTTCGCCCATCACCGCCAGCGCTTGTACCGCAAATGCTTCGTTGAGTTCGATGAGGCGGATGTCTTCGATGGTGAGGCCCGCGAGTTTGAGCGCCTTGCGCGTGGCAGGGATGGGGCCGAGGCCCATGGTGCGCGGCTCCACACCGGCGGACGCGCCGGCCACGATTCGGGCCAGTGGCTTCAATCCCAACTCGCGCGCCTTGCGATCGCTCATCAGCACCAGCGCCGCAGCGCCGTCGTTGATGCCGGAAGAGTTACCGGCCGTCACCGAGCCGCCCGCTCGAAACGCCGGTTTGAGTTTGCCGAGCGCCTCCATCGAAGTATCGGCGCGCGGATGCTCGTCTCGGCTGACGACGACAGGGTCACCCTTGCGCTGCGGAACAAGGACAGGCACGATCTCCTCGGTGAACTTGCCGCTCTCAATCGCCGCCACCGCGCGCCGGTGACTTTCGAGCGCGAAGGCATCCTGCATCTCGCGCGTAATCCCTAATCCCTCCGCACTATCGCGCACATTCTCCGCCGTCTCGCCCATCGAATCGATGCCGTGCACTTCTTTCATTTTCGGATTGACGAGGCGCCAGCCGATGGTGGT
>JBQTJD010000611.1:0-1812 GCA_052387475.1 Anaerolineales bacterium
GGACAGCTTCAACAACGGTTGGCAAACTATGCGATTGAACGTAGGAAACGATTGCTAGGGTTGAGTGGCGCTACCCCTATTGCGAAACACAGTAAGCCGACTCAGGGCAGTGCGTCAAGGAGCAGAGTGTGAATTTTGCGTGGAGGGGTAACTGCTCAGGCCGCCAGCCGAGGCATGTAAGGCTGGCCAGCGAAAACGCTGGTCAGCCCATCGAGGACTGAATAGCCTTGCTTGCGCAACGTCGAGATGTAGCCGCGAATGCGGCAGAAAGCGTCCGCCCCGTCGGGGCTCCGAAAACACCCGGAGACTTTGTGCTTGACTTTGAGCATGCGCAAGTCGCGTTCAGCCTGATTGTTATCGAACGGCACCCGAAAGTCATGCACGAAGGTGAGGATGGCGGCACGATGCGTTTCCAAGCGATCGAGCAGGTTACGGGCGGGCGTTTGCTTGGGCCGCCCGCGCTGGCCGGTGGGTTTCGGGGGTGGGTTGGCGCGCCCGGCTTCGTTCAGGTAGCGGGTGTAGGCCGCTTCGTAGCCCGCGCACTGGTGGGGCGACAAGGTGATCTGTCCCGCCGCGCGAGCGTCGGCCACGGCCGCCTTCATCCGCAGCAGCAATATGATCAACTTCTGCATCCAGGCTTGCCCGGTTTCTTCGTGCAGGCCGATCAACTCGCGCAACAGATGAGCGTTACACAACGCATACAATCCGGCCAGATTCAGGTAGGGGGCCCAAGCATCATGCATGCGCCGACCCCTGAAGCCGATCAACAGGCCAATCGCTTCGAAGGCTTGGCGACCCCGCTTGGCGTGATGCGCATAAACGGTCAAAGCCGTCGTACTCATCACATGCACCCATTCGGTGTGGTTAGCGACCCGAACCCCGGTTTCATCGACATGCGCCACCTCGGCCTGCCGCAAAGCGTTCTGGATAGCCTGCTCAACTGGTGCCAAGTGAATCGCGGCGGTCTGTTGCGCCGTCGCCAGCGTGCCTTCCGAAGGGGCGACTCCGAACAAATCTCGGAGCGCTTCGACCGTGCGCTCGTACGACAAGAGTTGATAGGTCTGCAAATAGACCGCGACCGCTTTCGTCCGTGGGCCATATTGGATGGGTTGGGTCACGTCGGGGGGGAACTCCCCTACCGTCACGGTTTGGCACACCGGACAAGTCTTCTGCAGCGTTTGATGTTCGGTCACTTCCGGGCGCGGCTTCGGAAGCTCAATGACTTGCCGCCGTTCCCGCTGAACTTCCGGCGCGATAGTCAAGGAAACCCCACACCCCGCGCAGGCGCTCGGCGGATGCCGAACCACCACATCCGGATCGTCCACCAGTGCCCGCGTCACCCCCGGATGCCCGGTTTGGCCGCCGCTCTGTTTGCCACTCCGCTTCCGCAAGCTCCGCGGCCGGGGGCGCTTCGCCGGCCCATCGCGCGACGGCGGTTTATGGCTGTTGTGGCTATCTTTGTTCAAGCGCGCTTCCAACTCCGTCACGCGCATCGTCAAGCCAGTGACGTGTTGTTCCAACATCGCCTGATGGACCAACAGTTGCTCGACCAGCGCCACCATGGCGTCCGGACCAGCCTGATAAATCGCCAGAATTTCCTCACGACTCAACATCGGGTGCTACTATATGCCAGAATGCTTGCTTGGCAAGCCTGAGCAGTTACCAGCCGTTTACAATTCCGACTTCAACAGCGCCATCGCTTCGTCGAGCGATTTCGCCTTCAAGTCCTCGCCCGAGCGTTTGCGGACGGAGACCGCGCCCGCCGCTTCATCCTTATCCCCGACGACGAACATGTACGGGATCTTCTGCACC
>JBQTJD010000612.1:0-6270 GCA_052387475.1 Anaerolineales bacterium
TTGGTGAAGGCTGCGCCACGCTTGGCATCCGCCGCGCCCTTCTGACGCTTGATGGTCTTCCACTTCGAGTGACCGGACATCGCTACTTCTCCTGCTTTTTTCGATGAAATGAGAGCGCGGCGATTATACCATCGCGAATTATAATGGCGCGGATGGAAGCGGCCGAACAGCAGCAACTGTTGCGCGCGGGGATTGAAGCGATTCGGGCGGGCGAGCGCGAGCGTGGGCGCGAGATGTTGTTGCGCGTGGTGGAAGCCGACTCGCGTGTGGAACCGGCGTGGCTGTGGCTGGCCTCGGCGTTGGACGATCCGTCGGACAAAATCACGGCGCTCGAAAATGCGCTGACACTTAATCCACGGAACACTGCCGCTCGTCAGCAGTTGGCCGCGCTACGGGGCGAGCCGCTGCCCGCACCGGCTGCGGTCCCGGCGGCGGAACCGGCTCCCACTCTGCCGCCCGCGCCCATCTTCACCGGCATCGATCCCGACGATGACCCGCTGCAATGCCCGTACTGCGGTCAATTTACCGATGAGGCTGACGAACGCTGCGCACATTGCCGGCGCTCCCTGCTCAAGCCGGGCAAATGGCAGGGCGGCGGCTATCTGTATGTGCTGTACCTCGTGGTGGGGCTGGCCACGCAGGCCGCGATTGCCGAAACCTTCATGCCGCTGATCGTCAACTCGCTGAGGGAGGAGCCGGGGTTGGTTGTGCTTCTGAATGGGCTGCGACTCGGTGATGGGTTGGTGAGCGTGCCGTTGGGCGCACTGGCAATTCGCGCCCTGCTCTTCCTGATGTTGTTTGGTTTGTTCCTGGCGGACAAGCGCATCGCCTTCACTTTGGCAGCGGTCACGTTGCCGGTGGATATGGCGGTGAATGGCGCGGCGTGGTGGTACGGATGGCTGCCGCAGACGGTGGCGGTTGTCAACCTCGGCCTGTCGGCGACGCTGTGGCTCATCGCCGTCGCCGCGCTCATCAGCCAGAGCCTGGCCCGCGAGCGCATTTACACCCGCGCCGATGGCGCACTGGTGGACGCCCCAAGCCTCCGCCAACGGGCGCTGGAACACGCTCGCCAAAAGCAATGGGCGCTGGCCGCCGCGCATCTCAAACGGGCCATCGCCCGTTCGCCCAAGCACGCACCGCTGTATCGCGATTTGGCAATGATGCAGATGCAATTGGGCCGTTACCCGCAGGCAAAGCAGTCGCTCGAGTCGGGCCTCGCGCTCAAGCCGGGGGATGGGGAGATGCGGCGAATGATGCAGGCGATAGAGAATCGGTAGAGATGCCGTCGCTGGCGCAACATTCGTTGCGCTGCATAAGCGGCGCGTCTCTACTTTTCGATCAAAGGCAAATACACCGGAAACACGCCGGGCGAACACATCTGGATGGAATCAACGTTGAAGTTGATGATGGGCGGGGGCGTGTTCTGCGCAGCGCGCGTGGTCGCGGAGACCGTGAACACGGCGGGCAGACCGGCGGCAAGGGTGGAGAGATTCAGACGCACCGGCCGATAAGTCGAGTACTGCGTTTTGTCCTGCGCCGTGGCCGTAAAGAACGTTGTGTTCCCCAAGGCGACGCGCAACACATCCGAGGCGTCGGTGCCCACATCGGCTCGGCTGATCCACAAGTGAAAGGACAAACTGGCCGATTGGCCCGCCGGCAGCGTGACCGTCTGCGACACGGCCTGCGTAATTGATTGAATTGGCGCGGTGTCGGTGATGCCACCGCCGAACCATGCCCACCACTCGCCGTTGTACGGGCCGGCCGGCAACTGCGCCGGGCTGACATCACAGGAACCACCATCACAAAACGCGATCGGCGCGGGTGGCGGCAACGATGGGTGCAGGTCGGGATAGATTTCTTCCCATGGGCTCATCAGCGACTCGAAGTCGCCATCGCCCAACACACTATTGCACGTCAAACTCTGAGGCCGAATAGGCACGCGTTGAGGCGCAGCGGTGACATGCTCCAGTGGCTGGCTTGCGCCAAAAGCCAAGGCTGACAGCACGAGCAGCAATCGCACAAAGGTAAGTGGCTTAAGTTGTAACGATTGGGGAGGCATTGCGCCCATGATAGGGCAGCGGCGCGTAGCGGCAAATGGCTCCTTCTGGCTACGGCAGTTAGCGCACGGCGAAGAGCTTATCCACCGCGTCGGCCAGTTCGGCGAGGTTGCTCACCTGATGCGTGGCCGCGCACAGCGGCGTATATTGCAGCATGTCGCTGTCATCCGTCCCCCACTGCCAGCGCGGCTCAGGGTTGAGCCACACCAGCCGTCGCGCGCGGCGACGAAGCAACCCGACTAAATCCAGGCGCGGATTGCGGAAGTTATTGCGCGCATCGCCGAGGAAGATCACAGTAGTGCGGTTATCCACCGCGTCGAGATAGGAGTCACAAAAGTTTTGCAAACCAAAACCAAGATCGGTGGCGTAGTAACCGGGCGGGATGCGATGCAGCACCAGCGGAATGGCCTCATCCGGGCGGTGCTCGATGAACTCATCACTCACTTCTTCCAAATGGTCATTGAACGCAAATGACCGCGCCTTGCCCACCTGATCCTGCATCTCATACATCAGCCGCAGCATGAACTCGGCCACCGGGCGCATCGAGGTGCTGATGTCGCAGATCAGGGCGAACTTCGGTTTGAGATGGCGCTTTTTGAAATGCAGATCAAACGGCACACCGGCGGTGCGGAGGTTGGCCCGTAGCGTGGTTTTGACATCCAGCTTTTTGCCGTCCCCCTTTTTCTGCCTCAACGCGGCGCGCGAGCGCAACTTCGCCGCCAGCCGCGTCACCAAACGGCGCAACTCGCGGGCTTCGGTTTCGGAGAGGTCGTTGAACGGGCGCTGCATCAAATCCTGTTCATCCAACTTCTCCGGCGGGTTCTCCATCAGTTGCCGGGCGATGCTTTGCCCGGCGAACTGCGCGGCCTGTTCGCGCAACGCCTGCGCGTTGGCTTGCAGCAACTGCCGAATGGCGTCCTGCCCCTCCGCCGTCATCCCCATCTGTGCCAGTTGCTGTAGCAGCCGTTCGATCTCTTCGGCGAGGTCTTCGAGGCCCATTTGCCGTAGCATCTCGCGGGTAAGCCGTGGCTGTTGATCGGGGCGGCGCATACGGTTGCCGCCGGCCTGCCGCGCCCATTGCTCCATCTGCTCACGGCTCGGCCCCTGCCCCTGCGCCAACATTTGCAACAATCGATTGAGGTCACCGGCCAGCGCGCGCATGGCGGCTTCAAGCATGCGGCGCTGTTCCTCGGTCAGCGCCTCGCCGGGTGGGATGAGCGGCGGCCCGCCGGAGCCGAAGTACATCGGGAACAACTGCTCGAAGATCGGCGCGTCTTTGTGTTCCTTGACCAGGGTGGCGCGTAACGCGCTCTTGAACGCCGCCCGCTGCGTCACGCCCATGAACTGTGTCGCGTGCAACGCATCCTGACTCTCAGCCAGCGAGATGCGAATCCCGGCGGCCCGAAGCCCGGCGATGAATTGAACGATGCGTTCGTCCATCGTGGTCTTATCGTCTTGTGGTCGTATAGTCGAGTAGTCCGACTACTCGACTACCAGACTAATCGTCCTGACTCCACCGTGTCCCGCGCAGTCGGCGTTGCGTGCCGGCCATCGGGTCGGTTGAGGCGCGGTCGCGGCTGCCGTCCTCGCGCATCATGCCGCGCCGCGCGCGCTGCAAATCCGATTCATGCTTGAGCAGAATCGAGAGCGTGGTCTCGAGCGTGTGCGGGTCAAGTGACTTGGCGTTGAGCAGCACCAGCGCGCGCGCCCAATCCAGGGTTTCGCTGACGGAGGGCGCTTTCTTGAGATCGAGGCCACGCAAGCGTTGCACCAATTCCACCGCTTGGCGCGCGAGTTGCGGCGCGAGATCGGGCACCTTCAACCGCACCACCCGCAACTCGGCGTCGAGGGTCGGATAAGCAATATGCAAATACACACAACGGCGCTTGAGCGCCTCGGAGAGTTCGCGGGTGTTATTAGAAGTCAGCAGCACCAGCGGCTGATGTTTAGCAGTGATCGTGCCCAACTCCGGCACCGAGACTTGAAAGTCCGAGAGCACTTCGAGCAGAAACGCTTCGAACTCGGCGTCGGCGCGGTCGATCTCGTCGATCAACAGCGTCACTGGCATGTCGCTCATCACCGCCTGCAACAGCGGGCGCGGGAGGAGGAAACGTTGCGAGAAAAAAACGTTGTCTTCGCCGGCGAGTTTATCTGCCGCCTGCGAGAGCGTGCCCGCGCCCGAAAGCAGTTCGCTCAACTTGTCACGCAACAATTGCGTGTACAACATCTGCTTTGAGTATTCCCACTCGTACAACGCTTTGGTCTCGTCGAGGCCTTCATAACATTGCAAACGGATGAGGGGCCTGCCCGTGGCCGCGGCCCAGGCTTTCGCCAACTCGGTCTTGCCCACGCCAGCCGGCCCTTCGGCGAGCACCGGCTTGCCAAGTTTTTCAGCGAGGAAGATGACGGTGGAGATTTCGTCGGAGGCGATGTACTGTTGCTTACCGAGCGCGTCCGTCACATCAGCGGTGGTGGTGAACATGGCGATCTCCTTAGCAAAACTATACCATGCACGCTCCACTGACCTGCCCTGCCCGTATTGGGAGTTGATGAGAAAGAGGGTCAGCGGCCCGCCGCGCGCCGGATAGCCCGTTTCAAGCGCGGCAACAATGGCGCTATCCAATCCCCGCTGCGCCCGCGCTACGTAGCAGCGAGAGAGAAGCGCTTCGCGCTTCTCCAACGCAAGCTTCGCTTGCGCCCGCGCGCGATTTTGAACCATGCGCGCCGCTCACGCGGCCAGTATGTAACTGGACACTGGCAATGAGCTGACTTGAAAGGGCATGGGTCTTACCGTAAAGTTGCGGTTAGCAGACCAAAACTTACGGAGGCGACCCATGCCAACCTGGATTGTCACGCACTCGGAGTTTCTGTGCAACTTTCTCACGCCGCTGCTGGTAGGCTTTTCGCCGGCCCAACTGCGCCATGCGCTCAACTTCGTCGAGGCCGTGCTGGTCTGCACGGCGCGGCACAAGACCTTAGCCGCCTTGACCCGCTGGCTGCGGCTCGACCACGCCGACGAATATGCGCTGGCCGACTTTTTCCGCGTCAGCCCGTGGTCGAGCGACGCGGTACGGACGGCAGCGCTGGGCTTTGTCTTGAAGACGGTCGCGGCTATCCAAGTCAAGACCGGTTGGCGCTTGCTGTTCCTGAGTGTCGACGACTCGCTGTGTTGCAAAGACATCGCCACCCACAAGCTCGAAGCGGTCAGTCTGCACTTCGACCATGTGCGCCAGCGACGACAGCAAGGCCAATACACCAACGCCTCCAAATACGTGGCCGTGCATCTGCAACTCGGCGCGGTGCAATTTCTGTTGACCTGGCGGTTGTACGCCAAACGCAAACAGGTCAAAGTTCTCAATCAGCACCGCCGCGAACAGGGCCTGCCACCCCTGCACTATCAATCCCTGCCGAACTTGGTGCAGCAGATGTTGGACGAGATTGCACCCCACCTGCCGACCAAATGCAAAGTCTATGTCCTGTTCGATGCCTGGTATGCGGGGCATCAATTGTTCAAGGCCATTCGCGCCCACGGCTGGCATTGGATCTGCGCCGCCAAAGCCAATCACCGCTTGGACGCTTTTCAGCTTGCCCAGTGGTGGCAACATTTGGGCCACCAGCCCATCGAGCGAGTCACCCTCCGCTCGACCAAAGGCAGTCGAACTTATTCCACGCGTGCTCGCGTTGGCCGACTGCGCCGCTTCCCCGATCCGGTGAAGGCGGTCTTTTCCAAACGGACCCGCCGGGAGACCCACCCGGCTTACTTCTTGTGCTCGGACACGACCCTCAGCGTCCGCTGTCTCTTGAAGTACTACAGCTTCCGCTGGCAAGCCGAAGTGGACAACTTCTTTCTCAAAGAGCGCTTGGGCCTCGCCGACTATCGGCTGCAATCCCTCGAAGCGATCCAGCATTGGCACGCTTTGGTCTTCGCCGCTTACGCCTTCATCCAGTATCAACGGGTGAAACCGCTCCTCGACGATCCCAAGGCTACGCTCCCGCCACTCGGCGATGCCTTGGCCGACCATCAAGCTTGGCATGGTCGCCAAATGATCCTGCACATCGCTCGCTTGGTACGGCAGGGCATGAGCAACGCCGAACTACTCGCCGAGCTGATGCCCTAAACGCCGACCATTCTCAAGGTCACCTTCAACGTGCTAGCTCTTGTTTGGTCGAGAGTCGTCGCCGCGCGTCTGCTCTCGGCGCAACTCATAACGCA
>JBQTJD010000613.1:0-8671 GCA_052387475.1 Anaerolineales bacterium
GAATAATAAGACGCCGCGCCTTTGTACGGGCAGCGGGTGTGGCTGTTGCTCGGCTCGAGCAATTCCATGCGCACGTCGGCTTTGGGGATGTAGTAGCGCGTGGGCAGGCTGGTCTCGAACAGCAGACACGGGCGGCGCGTATCGGCCACCGTCTCGCCGCCGACCACCACGCGGAGGTGGCGCGAGCTGTGACACACGTCAATGCGCTTGTACGGGTCGCGCGCATGCACATACACCTGCTCGTCCTCCTCAAACCACGCGTCCATCTTCCTCCACTCGAAGGCGACATAGCCTTTGAGCCTGGGCGCGCCCTTCGCCAGTTTGGTGTACGTCCATGCGGCGTTCTCGGCGGTGTGGCCGTTGACCTTGACGTTCGAGAAACTAGCCGTGCCGAGTGAGTCGGTCGTCGTGTGTTTGGAGGCGGTGAGCAGATCGGCGCGGACGTCCTGCTCGGGGAAGTAGTACACAGGCAAGCGACCGCTGGCCCGCAGCAGCATCACGCGCTTGCTGTCGGCCACGGTCACATTGCCAAGCACGGCCCGCACCCAGCGCGGGCTTGGCTCCCACTCGCTGCGGTGGTCGGGGATGTAGATGGCGGCGGCCTTCGCGCGATTCACTTTGATGGTGTCGGCTTGCTTTGGCATGGGTGGCTCCTCCAAACAGGGTAGGGGTAATTCAAACGGAGACGGCCCGCCGGGCCGTCTCTACGAAAACGGCATTGACACAGCCTGTTCCAGTGAAACGGCGTGCCGGAAGAAGTTCTCAAGAAAACGTTGGCCATCCGGATGCGCCTCATCCCACGCCTCGGGATGAAATTGAATGGCATAAATCGGCTTTTTCGCGTGGCCGATCATTTGCACCTGGCAGGTGTCGGTGGAGGCATACAGCTTGAAGCCGGGCGGCACGGACTTCGTTTCCCAGTAGTGTGATTCGAAAACACTGGCGTGTCCCCCAACCCGTCAAAGAACGGATGCGGCTCCAGGACGCGCATCGGCATGAAGCCGCGCTCCTGAATCATGCCGGGCGAAAGTTTGGCGTTGTCGGTGGGCAACGACTCGCCATTGGGTCGCGGGCCAATCGGGCCGATGGCCGAACCATAGGTCTGCGAGAGGATGTGACTGCCCCCGCAAAAAGCCAGCGTCGCCCAGGCGCCCACACGCAACGCGGCGCGCAGACCGGTTAGGGTTTTTTCGGGGTAATGCTCAAACTCGGTGCTGTTGCCGCTGACGATCAAAGCCTTGATGTTCAGCGCCCGCAACTTCTCGGGGGTAACGTGGTGATAGCGCATGATGAGGCACGGCTCGCCGGAGAGATCTTCAAGCCGATACTTGATCCTCAGGCGGCCCGCTGCGCTCCGAATGGCGTCCTCCGGGTGATCGTGCTGCAAGCGGTCATGCTCCAAATCAACATACACAATCATGTGAGTTGTCCCGTCTCCACCGCGCTCACCATCCGGCGAATATCGTCGTAATCCGCATCAGTCACACTGGCGAAGCGGCGCACGCCGCCGGTTTGCAGGACGGTGCGACCACGCTCGATGGTGTGCATGTGCGTGAGTGCGTTGACGAGTTGTGTGTGAGTGTGCGGATCAACGCGTGTGGCGGCGATGACGGGCGGCATGCTGGCCGGGCCGCAACTGGCGAGTACGCGAAACGAGTCGCGGCGCGCGGGTCGCTGAAGGAATTCCATCTCCAGCACCACACTGTCAATCGCCGCGCAATCCGCGCGGCCAGACTCGACCCAATCCATCGAATGCGCGTGTGCGCCGCTCTGCACCGTCTGCCCGAAGAAGGTCAACAAGTCCTCACCCAGCGTCAACCAGTGGTAGCGTGGCAGCACGTAGCCCGACATTGAGATGGTTTCGTTGTACGCAAAGGTCGCACCGCGCAGGTCGGAGAGGGTGTGAAAGCGCGAGTCGCGCTGCACGATGACGTCGGAGAAGTACACGGGCCGGTCGTTGTAGCGAGGCGCGGGCATGACGGGCGCGGCCATCAAGCGCACCACCGGCTCCGGCTCGGCGGCCTTCCACACGTAGGGCAGCCCGCAGCCGAACGCGCCGTCCAGCACGCCCTCGGCGAACATAGCGTCCATGCCGGACGAGGTATCGCGCACCATTTCAGTTTCCAGCCCGGTTGCCTCGCCCAGATAGGCGACGACCTGCCGGTAGAACTCAAAGCCGTTATCGCCGAGGAAGGAGGCGAAGCGAATGGCGGATGGCATATGGCGCATAGCAAATGGCGAACGGCACATGGCTGGAGGCCATGCCATCAGCCATCTGCCATAGGCTATCTGCTACACCCACGGCGAGTGGCTGTTGGACGCACCGAAGGTCTTGCCTGCCGCGTAGCGGTTGAAGGCAAAAGGCTTTAGCTCCGGCACATCGTCGCCCATGAGATACCTGGACACCAGTTTGCCGGCGCCCGTCATCTTGAAGCCGTGGTTGCTGTCGGCGATCATGTACACATTGGGCGCGGCCCAATCGAACACGGGCACGTTATCCGGCGTGAAAGCGCCAATGCCGCCGTTGCGCCGCTCGCGGAAATTGGGGCGGAAGTCCTCGAAGCGGTCCATCACCTGCCCCATCGCCGCGCAGAAGTAATCGGCGAACCACCCGTCGGCCTGATACTCGTCGTTGGCGTGGCCGTACGGGTCGGTCGTGGCCTCCGGCCCGAGTTTGATGGGTACGGTACCGCCCTGCAGGCCGCGCCGGTCCATGCGCTCGGTGCCGTTCTTGAAGTAGACGTACAGAAAGTCGCCCCA
Organism: Anaerolineales bacterium; assembly: GCA_052387475.1. Classification (GTDB taxonomy): domain Bacteria; phylum Chloroflexota; class Anaerolineae; order Anaerolineales; family UBA6663; genus JANWXR01. Next base: position 2,761 of record JBQTJD010000613.1, read on the forward strand.
CTTCTTGCCGGCCTTGTCCACCACCGGCTCGGAAGTCTCGATGTGCAGCACGGGCGGGTTCATCCCGGCGGCGGTGAGATATGGGCGGTCGTCGTACACTTCACCTTCAAGCAGGCGCCAGTATGTCCACATGTCCTTGGTGAGCGTGCCGCCATCCGGGTACTTGCATTCGATCTTGGTCGGCTTGTCCAGCATCTTCCAGTGATGGGGCGTCCACGCGCCGAGGCCCCAGATCACCAGATCGCACTGGATATTGCCTTGATTGGTGTGTACGCTCTTCACCTCGCCGCCCTGAATGTCGTAGCCAGTGACTTCCACACCGGAGAAGATGCGGACGCCCTCATCGGCGCACTTCTGCGCCAGACCCTTCACCACCTGGCGCGTGCCCGCGTAGCCGCTGACCTTCTCATGCAGGGCGATGTCCACGCTTTCAGTGTTGAAGTCCGGCCACAGGCTCTTGAGGAATTTCTTGGCCTCGTGCCCCACGTACAGGTCGGAGGGATAGCCGACGGCGTTCTGGCTCTTGTGCACGCGCTCGTAGGCCGCCAGCTCTTTGCCCTCCGCCGCAGCCACGTAGCCCACCTGTTGAAAGCCAAAGGCGACCGGGTCATACGTCCACACATCCACGCTATGGCGCAGGATGGCGTGCAGCGGCTCGGTCATGTACAGGTTGCGCACGCAGCCGCAGGCGATGCCGGTGGCGCCCGCGCCGGGGCCGGTCTTGTCGAGGATGATGACGTCCTCGCCGGAGCCGCGCTTGCGCTTCTTCAGCTCCATCGCAAGGTGCCAGCCAGTGCTCAGGCCGTGGACGCCCGCGCCAGCGATGACGTATTTAACGGATTTGGGAAGCTCGCTCATGAGGCACTCTCCTTTGGGTTGAGGGGATCAACCCGTGATTGTGTGGTTGTGCTGGGTTAATAGGTCTGATAGAATGTTTGCGATATGCGCAAACGACCTACACATATCGCAACCAGGCTGACTCTAGTCCTGAGCGCGGTACCTGTCAAGGGGAGAAGTGCATGAGCCAGGTCCGGCATCACCGCAATTATTTGAAGACCTTGGCGCGCGGGGTGCAGGTGCTGAGCGCCTTTACACCCGGGCAGCCGTCTCTGTCGCTCTCCCAACTGGCCGAGGCGATGTCGCTCGACCCGGCCACCGTCTACCGTTTCGTCTCCACCTTGGAACACCTCGGCTACCTGCGGCGCGACCCAGCCGCCCGCACATACAGCCTGACCTCGCGCGTATTGGATCTAGCCCGGGCAGTGGATCAGCCGGACGAGCTACTCACCGCTGCCCGGCCCTATCTGGAGGAGTTGGCCCAGCAGACTGAGGAGACAGTGGAATTGGCGGTGCGCGATGGTGTGAGCCTGATTGTGGTGGCGACGATTGAGTCCCAACAGCGCGTGGCTGTGAGAGGCTGGGTGGGCAAGCATCTGCCCACCTATGTCACGGCGCAGGGCAAGGTTCTGCTCGCGTCGCTTTCGCCGCTGGAACAAAAGCAACTGCTGGATGAGATGAAACTGGAAGCCTTCGGCCCGAACACCATCACCAGCCAGGCTGCCCTGGAACGGGAGCTGCGGCTGACAGCCAGTCGCGGTTACGGCCTCAACGACAACGAGATGAATATCGGCATTCAGGCGATTGCCGCGCCCATTCGCTCGCATATCGGCGCCGTGGTCGCCGCGCTCGGCGTGGCGATGCCCATTGGCCGGATGTCTGTAAACGAGATGGAGGCGCAACTGGCGAAGATGGTGATGAAGTATGCTGGCAAAATCTCGGCGGCGCTAGGTTGTAAGCCTCAACGTCAATCGCCGCGGCGTCAGCGCGCGACATCGTCCATCAACCGCCGCGTTTAATGTTCCAGCCGTTGTCTACTGGCAAGATTGTCCCGGTCACGGCGCGTGCGGCATCGGTGGCCAGCCACAGCACCGCCTGCGCCACATCGGCAAAGTCTAGTTGGCCGCGCCGGTCGAACAGGTTCTCTTTGCCAGACTCGAGATCGAACTCCTCGTAGGTGGCTTGGGCATGGCCCACGACTCGATCCCAATACGGGCGCGAGGTGGAGCGGGGTGGATGGCTCTTGTCCACCATCTGAGTTGGACAGATAGCGTTGACGTTGATTTCGTAAGGCCCAAGTTCGATGGCGAGGGCCTTCACGTAGCCGATCAGGCCGTGTTTGGCGGCGACGTAGTGAGCGAAGTTCGGCTCCGCTTTCAAAGAATTGCGGGAGGCGGTGAAAATGATCGTGCCCGAGCGATGCGGAAGCATATACGGCACCACGTATTTCGTGGTAAGCCAGGCGCCTTTGAGATTGACATCGAAGATCACATCCCAATCATTTTCTGGCAACTCCCAGGCCGAGCACATGTTATCCAGAAACGTACCGGCATTCACACACAGGATATCCACTTGGCCGAAGGCTTTTATCGCTTGCTCGGCCATGCGTTGGCAATCTTCGCTCTTACGCACGTCCGCAAGGATGCCGATGGTCTGGCCCCCCACCGCCTCGACTTCCTTTACGACCTGGTCAATTTGCTCCTGGTCATACACCACCGAGAACCTGCCTGACTGTCGGCTGCGGCCAATATCGGCGACGATGATATCCGCTCCCTCGCGTGCCAGCGTGAGCGCAATCGCTCGCCCGAAGCCATGGGCTCCCCCAGTGATCAACGCTACTTTGTTTTCCAATTGGCCCATGGCAGTTTCCTCTTTAGGTCTGGCTCGTGAAGATGACTTTGCCCGCGCGCACTACACCCGCTGGCAACAGGGCGCGATCTGCGGTGATCGTCTCACGCCTCTTCTCCGAGGCATCGGTCAATTGAATCGGCCCTTCGCGCAGTTCCATCAGCGTCACATCGGCGCACGCGCCCACACGCAGCGTGCCAATTTCATCATCCATCCGCACCGACCGCGCCGGGTTGGCCGTCGTCATCGTCACCACATCGCTCAGCGACAGGCCGAGATGCAGGAACTTCGACAGGGTGGTGGTGAGGTTGAACACCGGGCCGTTGAGGTTGTAGAGGTGCAAATCGGTGCTGATCATTGCGGGCGGAAAGTCTTGCGCCAGCGCCTGCCGCGCCACCGCAAAGGCGAAGCTGCCGCGCCCGTGGCCCACGTCGAACAGTACGCCGCGCTCCGCCGCCTGGCGTACCGAAGGCAGCACGCGACCGTCTTCATCGAGGATGCCGCCGGGCCGGTCGTGATAGCAGTGCGTGATCACATCGCCGGCGCGCGTTTCGCGCAGGATGACGGGCAGCGCCGGATGCGTATCGCCGATGTGGATCATCAGCGGCAAGCCGGCGGCATCGGAGGTTTCGCGCGCCAGTTTGAGCACAGTGTGCCCATTCGCGCCGCACATCGCTGGCTCCATCCGCACCTTGATGCCAAGGATGCGGTCACGGTTGGCGTCAATCGTTTTGAGCGCGGCCTGAGTATCGGCATAGCGCAGGTCTTCCAACTCGCCGCTGTATTCGCTCAGCATGCCCATCGCCGAAAGATTCAGATAGGCGAGGATGCGCGTTTGCGAGACTTCGATGATGAACTTGCGCAGACCGGGCCACGTTTGCGCGCCCGCGCAGCCGGCGTCCACCACCGTGGTGACGCCGGTGTGCAGGCAAGTGGCGTCGGCGTTGATGCCGTAGTGCGAGACGCCTTCGTAGATGTGCGTATGCGCGTCAATCAGCCCCGGTGTGACGAGCAGGCCTTGGGCGTCCAGCACCTGCTTCGCTTCGCTGACCGGGAGGTTCTCGCTGATGGCGGCGATGCGGTCGCCGGCGATGGCGAGGTCGCGTACGGCATCCATGTTTTGCGACGGGTCAATGACGTGGCCGTTACGGATGAGAAGGCTGTACATTTCCGGCTCCTGTTAAGATGTGGAGAGTGGAGGGTGGAGAGATCAGGCGTCGCGGTTCGATTTGGGCGTCCATTTGTGTGGCTCTGCCATCATCAATGCGAGTTGGCTGCAAATGTGATTGTAATGGCCGGTCAATTCTTGATGTCGTTCCGCAGTGAGATAGCCAAAGCGTAAAGCAAAGTCCAGCCAGACGAGCGTCTCTCCGGCTTCGGAGCCTGCATCGCTCAGTTTACTGACAAAACTCTTGGGATAGCGGCGCTTGCGCCAAGCCTCAGCAATGTTGGCGCAAATGGAGCGCGACGAACGGCGAATTTGATCGGTAAGGCTGAAGCGCTCTTCCAAGGGAAATGATTTGGTGAATTCATAAATTTGAACGGCGGACTCGAATGCGAGTTGATAAACACGCAATTCACGATGATCTTTGGCGGCCATGTTGTCTCCCACTGAGAATGGCGCGGGTCGAGAGCGACTCTCTCCACCCTCCACAACACAATGAACACCATTGAAGCCGACTTCGTTGCGAAGTTTCCCACATCGCTCAAGCGTTACCAGGACGCGAGTCGAATTTTCCCCAGCGGCGTCACGCACGATAGCCGCTTCCTGCGTCCGTTCCCAGTGTACGTGGCGCACGCGCAGGGCGCACACAAGTGGGATTTGGACGGCAACGAGATTATTGACTATTGGATCGGGCACGGCGCTTTGCTGCTCGGGCACAATCATCCGGCGGTGACGCAAGCCGTCAGCGAGCAAGTGACGCGCGGCACACATTACGGCGCTTCGCATGAACTTGAGATCGAGTGGGGAAGCTGGGTGCAGCGGCTCATCCCTTCGGCGGAGCGCGTGCGCTTCACCAGTTCCGGCACCGAAGCGACGATGATGGCGATCCGTCTTGCCCGCGCGTTCACCGGTCGGCAGACCGTCATCCGTTTCGAGGGCCACTTTCACGGCTGGCACGATGCCGCCGCCATCGGCTATCAGCCTCCGTTCGATGCACCGGATTCCATCGGGGTTCCGACCGCAACACTCGCACACATCATCGTTCTCCCGCCCAACGACCTCGCCGCGCTGGATCACGCGCTCACACCCGATGTGGCCGCCGTCATCCTCGAACCGGCGGGCGGCTCGAACGCCGCCATCCCCACGCGGCCCGGCTTCCTTCACGCGCTGCGCGACTTATGCACGGCGCGTGGGGCTGTGCTGATTTTTGACGAAGTGATCTCCGGGTTTCGGTATTCGCCCGGCGGCGCGCAGGCGTACTTCAACGTGAAGCCCGACCTCACTGCGCTGGCGAAGATCCTCGCCGGTGGATTGCCGGGTGGGGCAGTGGCCGGGCGCGCGGACATTTTGCAGACGATGGCGATCACGGAGGATGGGCAGCACAATCGGCATGGCCGTGTCGCGCATTGGGGGACGTTCAACGCCAACCCGTTGAGTGCGGCCGCCGGTGTCGCCACCCTGGAGATCGCGGCCAGCGGTGAACCACAGCGGCACGCCGGCGAGTTGACGTGTCAGCTCATCGGCGAGATGAACGGCATTCTGCGACGCACACACATGCCCGGTTGTGTGTACGGTGATCTGTCCGCCTTTCACATGCTCGTCGGGCAGGTGGATTTTAATCCCGACGACGCCGATCACATTCTGGAGAAAGGCTCAGCCGTGCGGCTCTCGACCGGGATGGGCAAGCTGAGTGGACTCGTGCGCGCCGCGTTGCTGCTGGAGGGCATTGATCCCTCGGGATCGTCGGGCCGATTATCATCCGCGCACACGCGCGCCGACATCGAGAAGACGCTGGCAGGTTTTGAACGGGCGCTGGATCGGTTGAAGCGATGGGAAGTTTTGTGAATGACGAGTGGAGCGACACTCGTCACTGATGCAACATGGACTGGGAAGATCAAGACCTTCCGGGCGGCCCGCGTGACCTCATCGGTTACGGGCCAAACCCGCCGCGCGTGCGCTGGCCGGATGAAGCGCGCGTCATCGTCAACCTCGTGCTCAATTATGAAGAGGGCGCGGAATATGCGGTAGTCGCGGGCAATGACCGCAACGAGGGCTTCACCG
>JBQTJD010000614.1:0-3186 GCA_052387475.1 Anaerolineales bacterium
GCAACAGGATATCGCCCTGGCGGATGGCGGCGAGCAAATTTCCATTGATGATCTTGCCGTTGAGTTGGGGAGGCAAGGCCGGCACAAAAGGCGCGTCTTTCAGATCGTAGCGATCCACGCCGCCGTACAACGCGCGCAGATCCGTCAGCCCAAGCGGATGGTTGAGCACATACACATCTTTAGGGTCGGCTTCCAACTCCTTGGCAAGCAGGCCGCGCACGTGTTCGGGCATCGAGGCCGTGATCTCCACCCGCACCACCGAGCCGAAGCGGCGCTCCCGCACCGTCTGCTCCATCGAGGCCAATAGATCGGCGGCCTCCAACTCCTTGATGACAATGTCAGCGTCGCGGGTAACGTGAAACGGATGCGCCTCCACGATCTGCATGCCGGGAAACAGTGCTTGCAGATGCGCGGCCATGACCTGTTCGAGCCAGACAAAGTAATGGTTGTGCGGCACAGTCCCGTCTTTGCGCGTCGCGCCGGACGAGCGTTTGAGTGGCACCAGGCGTGGCAGCGTATTCGGCACCTTCACCCGTGCAAAACGTTCCTGCTTTTTCTTGTCGCGGATTAGCACGGCCAGGTTGAGGCTGAGGTTGGAGATGTGCGGGAAGGGGCGTCCCGGGTCGAAGGCCAGCGGGGTAAGGACGGGAAAGACGACCTGCTCGAAGTACTCATCCACACGCGCTGTCTGGCCCGCGTCGAGGTCGGCGTAGTTGAGGATGTGCACGCCCGTTTCGGCCAGCCGGGGTTGCAGGTCTTTGCTCCAGCACGTGCGGGCCTCGGTCATCAACGTCTGCGCCAGTTTGCGGATGGCGGCCAGTTGCCCCGCCGGCGCCAGTCCGTCCGGTGAAATCTCCACCACCCCTGCATCCACCTGCTGCCACAATCCCCCCACGCGCACCATGAAAAACTCATCCAGGTTCGAGCCAACGATGGAGAGGAACTTGACCCGTTCGAGGAGCGGGTTATTCGGATCCTGGGCTTCCTCCAGCACGCGACGCTGAAATTCCAACAGGCTCAACTCACGGTTGAGGAAATATTGCGGGGCGTCTAAATCAATTTTGGAGGTTTTACTTTTAGCGGCCATAGCACACCTTCAGGTTGGCGCAGATATTTTACCCGACCCCACGCCGTGGCGTTCAAGGAAATTTGAACCACCTCGGTGGCATTTCGGGAGCAACCTGTCATCCGGCTGAGTGAAAGCGACGCTATAATGCCGATGGCATTTCACATAGGAGTTTCGCAGTTGCCTAAAATGTCATTCCGAGCGAAGCGAGGAATCTCTACTTTTGACAAGAGATTCCGCGTTCTTCGAAAGTCCTATCACATTCAGGAGACATTCTCATGACCAATCGTCTCGATCTTCCCGACCCTGTGGTGACCGGCAGCGGCAAGGGCATCACCGGCATGGAGTACAAGATCATCGGCAGCACCCTGCAAGCGGTGATCCTCGAACTTGATCCCGGCGAGACCGTGTATTCCGAAAGCGGCGGCATGTCGTGGATGAGCAGCAATATTGACATGAAGACCGGCGGGCGCGGCGGCGGGCTGGGCGGCATCTTCAAGCGCGCCGTCTCGGGTGAGTCGCTCTTCCTCGTCGAGTACACCAGCCAGAATGGCAAAGGCATCGTCGCGTTCGCCTCGGACTTCCCCGGCAAGATCGTGCCGGTGCAATTGGCCGAGGGGCAGCAGATGATTTGCCAGAAGACGGCGTTTCTGTGCGCGGAAAAGACCGTCGGTCTCGACATCCATTTCCGCCGCAAGCTGGGCGCGGGCTTCTTCGGCGGTGAAGGCTTCATCATGCAGAAGCTCACCGGGCCAGGCGTCGCCTTCGTCTGTCTCGACGGTGAAATCGTGGAATACACCCTCGAGTCGAATCAGGTGCTGAAGGTGGACACCGGCCACGTGGCGATGTACGAGCCGACGGTGAGCTTCGACGTGGAAATGGTGAAAGGCATCAGCAACATCCTTTTTGGCGGCGAGGGGTTGTTCCTCGCCACGTTGCGCGGACCGGGCCGCATCTGGCTACAGACGATGCCGACGCAGAATTTAGCAAAAGCCATTCTGCCGTATGCCAACACCGGCGGCTCCAGCAGCGGCGGCGTCGGCGGCGCAGTGCTCGGCTCATTGTTGGATGGGTAAGCGTACTTTGACACTTCACGATTGCGTTCGGATTTTTGTAGAGACGCGCCGGTGGCGCGTCTCTCCCTGCCTGCCCGTGAATCGATTTGCCCTAATCGCCATTCTCGTTGCGATGTTAGTCGCCGCGCCCGCACACGCGGCCACTCACACGCAAGCCGCGCCGGACTATGCCCCCACTGCTTGCACGAATTTCGACGGCGTGAACCGCCCCTTCACCATACCGGCCGGCGCATCGGAGGGTGACAACTTTGAATGTGGCTGGCTCATTGTTCCGGAAGAGCATGCCAACCCTGACGGGCCAATCATCCGGCTGGCCGTCGTCATCGTGCGCGCCGACGACCCGAACCCCGCGCCCGACCCACTGGTAATGTTGCAGGGCGGGCCGGGCGGTTCGAGCATTGATGTCTTCACGCAGGTGCTGTTTCCGCTCGGTGGAGGCAGCCCGCTACGCCGCAATCGCGACCTCATCCTCTTTGATCAACGCGGCACGCTGTACTCCGAGCCAGCGCTCACCTGCCCCGAAATCACCCAACTGACCGAAGACACCATTGAGCAACGGCTGTCGGTGGAGGAAGGGGAGCGGCTCGTCATCAGCGCGTATACGCAGTGCCGCGAACGATTGATGGCCGAGGGCGTCAACCTCGCCGCATATGACAGCGTGGAAAACGCCAACGACATCGAAGCGTTGCGCGTGGCGTTGGGCTACGACCAAATCAATTTGTACGGCGTGTCGTACGGCACCCTGCTCGCGTTACATGCCATGCGGCAGAACCCCGCCGGTCTGCGTGCGGTGATCCTCGACTCGGTTGCGCCGCCGGACATCAACTTCGCCGCCGAGGCGCCGCGCTCAATGCAGCGCGTCTTCGACGAACTGTTTGGCGCGTGCGCGGCAGACGCCGAGTGCAACCGCGCGTATCCCGATCTCGAAAACGTCTTCTTTGCGCTGGTCGAAAAGCTCAACACCGAGCCAGCCCGCCTCCCCATCACCGATTTTGAGACCGGCGAAAATTACGACGCGGTGCTCGACGGCGACACGCTCGTCAA
>JBQTJD010000615.1:0-7795 GCA_052387475.1 Anaerolineales bacterium
CACCAACAACCGCGCCGCCTCCACGCCCAACAACGCCAAGCCCGTGCCTTGTAAAGGCGCACTGGCCAGCGTGAACTCGGCTGTGCCAGCCACGCGGCCCTCCAGCGCGCGGTAGATGGGCGCGGCCAATTCAATCTCGGGGCGCGGGGCTAAACGTTCTAGCAGACTCAGTGGAATTTTCGCGCCGCCGCCGCTGGTGATTTCTAAATCTGCGCCTGCCAGGCGGCTGAGGCGGGCTTGGCGGGCGGTTTCATCCACCGTGGCCGCCACCAACCGCATGGCAAAAATCATGCCCACGCCCAGCGCAATGGCCAGGGCGGCGAACGTGGTGCGGGCGAGGCGGCTGAGCAGGTTGCGAGTGGCGAGGAAGAGCATGCGGTACTTTCGAGCGACGCCAATTGTACTCCGCCCCGTCGAATGAATTCGACAGCTGAGATAAGGAAACGCGCTGAAGCGCGTTCACGAACGACGCCGGTTATGTTTCCAACACTGCCAACGTCTCCATGATCTTTTGAAGACTGTGCCCGTGATCGGCGTTGCGCAGTTCCTGCACCAGCCGGCCATCTTTGATAAAGATCACGCGGTCAGCGTACGAGGCCGCGCGCGGGTCGTGGGTCACCATCACAATTGTGGCCTGAAGCTGGTCACACGTCTTCCGCAACAACTCGAGGATGGCGAGGCCGGATTTTGAATCGAGGTTGCCGGTCGGCTCATCGGCTAACACAATCTCGGGATCATTGACGAAGGCGCGGGCAATTGCCACGCGCTGTTGCTGGCCGCCGGAAAGTTGCTCCGGCTTGTGATGCCGGCGGTCAGTCAGGCCTACCAACTCCAACAAGCGGGCGATTTTCTCTTTGTGCGCGTCGAGGCGCTGCCGGTCAATGAGCAGGGGCAGGGCGATGTTCTCCTCGGCGGTGAGCGTGGGCAGCAGATTGTAGAATTGAAAGATGAAACCGACTTTGCGCCGGCGCACGAGGGTGATCTCATCATCGGTGAGGCGGGAGAGCGGTTGCCCGGCCAGTGTGATCTCGCCCGTTGTCGTTCCGTCGAGTCCGCCAAACAGGTGCAGCAGCGTGGATTTTCCCGAGCCGCTCGGCCCCATGATGGCGACGAACTCGCCCTTCTCCACGGCCAGGCTCACACCGTCCAACGCGCTCACGGCGACCTCACCCATTTGATATTCTTTTTTGACCAGGTCAGCTTTTAGAATTGGCATCATTTGCTCCTGTGGCCGTCGAATGAATTCGACGACTGAAACGGGTTTCCTTGTGCCCGACCGCGAATTCATTCGCCCAGTTCGCGCCGTAGCACCACCAGCGTCACATCATCCTCTTGCTCCCAGCCCAGGCCCGCGAACTGCGCCAGCTCGTGCAACAGCGCCGAGATCAGCCTCGGCCCTTCGGGCAGATGTAGGTCAGAGAGGCGCGCGTGCAGGCGTGGGAAGCCGAACATCTCGCGCTGCGGATTGTGGGCCTCCACCAGTCCATCGGTGTAGAACAACACGCACTCACCCGGCTCAACACACGTTTCCTTTTCCTCGTAGCGCATCCCCGGCATCAGTCCAAGCGGCATCCCGCGCGCGCGCAACTCAGCCACTTCTCCAGTGTGGCGGCGATGGAAGGGTTGATCGTGCCCGGCGTTGGCGTAGCGCAAATGCCCACTTCTCGGATCGAGGATTGCATACAGGCATGTTACGAACATCTTAGGTGGGATGTCGGGTTGCAACAAGTTGTTCGTATGCTCTAAAACCTCGCCGGGCGCGGCGCTTGCCAACGCGCTGGCCCGCAGTAGACTGCGGGTGGCGGCCATCAGCAATGCGGCGGGCACGCCCTTGTCGGTGACATCACCGATGACAATGCCCAGCCGACCGTCGGTCAGTTCCAGGAAATCGTAAAAGTCGCCGCCGACCTCTCGGGCGGGCCGGTAGTGGGCCGCCAGTTGCCAGCCAGGCAATGCCGGCAGTTCTTTAGGCAGTAGGGTATGCTGGATGATGCGTGCCAGGCGCAATTCCTCTTCGACGCGCTGTTGCTCGGTGAGGCCCTTGACCATCTCATTGAACGCGCGGGCCATTTGGCCCACATCATCCCAGCGCGTTTCGGGCACTCGCCGCGATAAATCGCCGCGGGCCACAGCGCGCGAGGCCTCCGCAATCTGCGTCATTGGGACCAACGCGCGACGAGTGAAGAAAACGGTGAGGGTCACCGCGACCGCAAGGGCCACAACCATTGTCCAGAGGGAACTATTCACGATGTCGCGGATGACGTTATCCACCGGCTCTGCCGAGAGGCCGAGGCGCACCAATCCCAAACGCAGGCCCGCTTTATTCTGAATGGGCAGGATGACCTCAAAGACGTGCACACCCAGCCAATTGGTCTCGCGCACCAGCGCCGCCGAGCCGTTCACGGTCACTGTTTCGGTCAGCGTCTCCCCGGTCAATTCCAAACGGTCACTCACCAAGACTTTGTGCTGGAGGTCGGTGACGAGAAAATACTCGATAGTAAATTCGTAAGGCGAGTCGGAGGCTTGCGAGGCCGCGAGCGCTTCCACGCTGAGATTAGTGTCGCGTTGCAGTTGCGCCAGATTTTGGGGGATGAGTTCGGTCACGTCGGTGGCGAGGGCCGCGCTTTCGGAGACGTTGAACAAATCAAAGCCGCGTTGGAGGATGGCGCGCATGTTGTCGGTGAGCAGGCGGCGCTCATAGTTCACGCGGAAGTAGGTGGTAAGCGCGAGGGTGAGGACGAAGATGACGCCGACGATGATAGAGAGTTGCGCCGCCAGGGGCAGGCGCGCGATGAGGCCGCGCAGTCCTGTGGGGCCGAGATGTTTGGCGGGCGGCAGGAATCCCGTTGCGCCCTCGGCGCGCATGGCGTCGGCGGGGTTCACGTTGGCCGCGCGGTCGGCGGGCCACAGCGCCACCAGCACCGAGAGCGTCGGGCCAGCGACCAGCGCAAAGGCCGTCATGCCCCACGGGAGGGGCAAGCCGCTGGGGGGCAGGAATCCCGCCAACGCCAATTGCGCGTCGAGGAGTTGTTGCGCGGCCAGGCTCATCCCTAACCCGCCCAGCACGCCGATGACGGTTCCGATGAATCCCAGCAAGCCCGCTTCGATGACGACCATCCCGCGCACTTGCCCGCGCGTGAAGCCCAATGCGCGGAGCGTGCCGATTTCGCGTTGTCGTTCCAGCACCGAGGCGATGAGGGTGTTGGCGATGCCCAGCCCGGCCACGATGCCGGAGATGGACGTTAGCCCGCCAAACAGGGCAAACACCGAGCCGAGGAAGGTGTCAATGAAACCAGTGAAGAACGGCTCCAGGTCATCCAGAAATTGAATTTGATGAACGCGGGCGATTTCGCGGGCGCGGGCGCGCAAGGCGTCAGCGTCCGCGCCGGGGGGCACGCGAAAAAACAAGATCGTGGGATGGACATGAAAATAGCGCGCGCCATCTTCTGCCGTGAGGATGAAGGCGTTGGAGACCACCGCGACCGTGAAGGGAACTGGCCCCTCGTAAGTATCCAGCATCACCGAATCGCCGGGGTGCAGGTTGTAGATGCGCGAGGCGATTTCGGGGATGGCGAGCGCAGGCCCGGCGGCAAAGTAACGCTCGGCCTCGGCCCACGAGCCTTCCATCGCGCGGAAGATGGAAGTGTGATTGAAAAAGTCGAGGTCGCCCACATACACCGGGCCGGGAGACGCCAGACCAAACAGGCCGCTATTCGGGTCCGAAATGGGAATGGACCCGTAACGAAATAACTCGGCCTCGGCAGCCAGGGCATCCACATCCGCTTGTAAAGCGGGCGACAGGGGCGGCCCGACCTCGTTGGAGTTCGTCGAGCGGCCGAGTATAAAATCATAGTTGGCAAAGACAGACGTGAAGTTTTCGACAAACAGGGCCGCAATCCCTTGCGTGACTCCGGCGAGGAAAACCACCAGCATGAGGCTGATGGTGAGTGTGATGGTGGTGAGGGCGGCGCGGCCGGGCTGGCGCGCGAGGGTGTGGAGGGCGAGGCGGGCGGCCACGCCCCAGCGCGCGCTGAGACGCTCGCAGATTCGCAACACCCCACGCACCAATAACGGCAAGGCCAACAACACCGCGCCCCCCAGCACCAATGGCGGGATGAAGGCCAACGCCGAGGCGACCGAGGGCGGGTTGCGGAAATAATCCAGCACCGCCCATTGGGCAATGCCAAAGAGTATCAAACACAGCAATGCACCGACCCCGGCCCAACGTGAACTGCGCCCCGCATCGCTCGTGGTCAGCGTCGCGTTCAGCGCTGCCAGCGGCGATACGCGCCCGGCGCGGCGCGCCAGGTTGAACACCACGCCCACCGTCACCAGCAGGCCCACGCCAACAGCGATGATGATTCCATCCACCGGCACGCCGACATTCGTGACCCCCGCTTGGGCCGCTATCCCGCTCCCCAGCCCAAAGCCGATGAGTAGCCCAACGATTGAACCCGCCAACGCGACCAGCAAGGCTTCGGTGAGCGTCAAGCGCAACACTTGCCCGCGCGTCATTCCCAGCGCGCGGAGTTGACCGATTTCGCGCACGCGTTCGGCGAGCGAAATAGTGAAAGCGTTATAGATGAAGAACGCCCCGGCCAGCAGAACCACCAGCCCGGCAAATGGCAGGGCGACGCTGGTGATGGCCTGCTGAATGACATCGCCATCCACCACGCCCGCCTCGACACTGGAGACGAGATAGGTTGCGCCGAGCGCGGTCTGCAACGACTCGCGGGCGGCGGCGAGGGGTATATTGGGCTTCAACTTCACGAGGAGGGTGGTGACTTCCTCCGGCGCGGTGAGCGCGGCCTGCAAGGTCTGGATGGGGAGCCACGCGGTGGGCAGACCGTCGGGCAAGCCTGCCTCTTTCAGCAAACCAATCACCACATACGTGCGGGTTTGCCCGCGCATGGTCAGAGGCAGGGTGTCACCCACGCCCAAACCGTTTTGCACAGCCCAGCCCAGCGGGAGAAGAATCTCGTCGGCGTTGGGGGCGGTGAAAAATGCGCCCGTGACCAGCTCATACGGGCGCAAGGTCTGAACCACGTCCACACCGAGCAGGGCGAGATCTGACTCGTCGGCGCGGGCGCGCAAGAGGGGCGCGGTGACTTCCACTTCGGGGTGTGCGGTCAGCACGCTCGCCACCCGCGCGCCGAAGTTGACGCGGGTAGAGTGCGACACTTCCAAATCGGCCCCCGCGATGCGGTTGAGGCGCGCCTGCCGGTTGACTTCGTCCGTGGCGACGCTGACGATGCGCCCGGCGAAGATGAGAGCCACACCGAGCGCGATGGCGAAGGCGGTGAATAGCGTGCGCCCCAACCGGGCGCGCAGGTTGCGGAAGGCGAGGAAGAGCATACGGTGTTTTCGAATTACGGGCGATTGTACTCCGCCGGCGTTACGAGATCGTCCGGACTCTCCCGCTTGCACTAGGCCGTGCCTGCAGCCGTCACCTCGAGTATGTTTCTTAGGAATTCTCCGCCCGCTGCAGCACCACCAGCGTCACATCGTCCTCTTGTTCCCAATTCAAGCCCGCGAACTGCGCCAGCTCGTGCAACAGGGCGGAGATCAACCCCGGCCCTTCGGGCAGAGGCGGGCCGGCGAGGCGCGCTTGCAGACGCGGGAAGCCAAACATCTCGCGTTGCGGGTTGTGGGCCTCCACTAATCCATCGGTGTAGAACAACACACACTCGCCTGGCTCGACGCACGTTTCCTTTTCCTCGTAGCGCATCCCCGGCATCAGTCCGAGCGGCATCCCGCGCGCGCGCAACTCGACCACCTCACTACTGTGTCGGCGATGGAAGGGTTGATCGTGCCCGGCGTTAGCGTACACGAGGCGGCCCGTCGTCGGGTCGAGCACGGCCATCAAACAGGTGGCGAACATCTTCGGCGGGATGTCCGGGTGCAGCAGATTGTTCACTTGCTCCAATGCCACGCTGGGCGAGGTTGAGTGTTCGAGCGCGGCGCGCAACAGGGCACGCGTGGTCGCCATCACCAGCGCCGCCGGCAGGCCTTTGTCGGTCACGTCGCCGATGATGATGGCGAGGCGGCCATCAGGCAGGCTCAGCCAATCGTAGAAGTCGCCGCCCACCGCGCGCGCGGGCCGATACTCGGCGGCCAGCTCCCAACCGGGCAGGCGCGGCGCTTCCTTCGGCAACAGGGTTTGCTGGATGTGGCGCGCGAGGCGCAGTTCTTCTTCCAATCGTTCACGCTCGCGTAACCCTTTCACCATGTCGTTGAAGGCGCGCGTCAATTCGCCCCCCTCATCCCAACTCGTCTCGGGCAAACGCTGATTGAGTTCCCCGCGCGCCAGCGCCGCCGAGGCCGCCGCGACCCGCGCCACCGGGGCCAGCGCGCGCCGCGTGAGCCAGACCGTGACCGTAATCGCAGCCAGTAGAGTGAGCGCCATCGTCCACAACGAGCCGACAATGACCTCGCGAATGAAACCATCCACCGGGCCGGTGGAGATGCCGACCTGCAAGTAGCCGAGGCGCGTACCGGCTTCATTCGCGATGGGCACCGTGCCCTCGAAGACGCGTTCGCCCCACCAGTCAGTGAGCCGCACCGCCGTCGTTGAGCCGTTGATGGTGACGGTGTCGGTGAGCGTGCGACCCAGCCACGAGGGCGGATCACTGAGCACGACCCGGCGTTGCAAATCGGTGATAAGGAGGTAGCGCAGTTGAAAATCATCCGCCATCTGGCGGCCACGCAGATTGAGCAATTGCGATTGCAAGACACCGACCTGCGTGTCGGCGCGTTGCTGAAGTGCATCGAGGGTGGCTGGGGTGAGTTCGGTCACATCCGCCGGGATCTGCGTGTACACGGCGTCGAGGCCGGTATCCGAGGTGCGGGCGAAGAGAGAGGAGAGCGACTCTTCCAGCAGGCGGCGCTCGGCATCCACGCGCAGCGCCGTTTGCGCCGCCAGCGCGGTCACCAAAATCAATCCACTGGCGAGTGAGAGTTTAGCGGCGAGCGGCATGCGGGCGAAGAAGCCGCGCAGCCCGGTAGGCCCGAGGTGTTTGGCGGGCGGGAGGAAGCCGGTGGCGCTTTCGGCACGCATCGCGTTGGCTGGATTCACAGAAGCGGCGCGGTCAGCCGGGTACAGCGCGGCCAGCATCGCCACCACCGGGCCGATGAGCAGCGCCGCGCCCGCCACGCCCCACGGCAGCACGATCTCTTCCGAGACCGCGCCGCCCAACGCCCGGCTGGCATCGAGGATGGCGCGCTGGAAGAGGAAGCCCATGCCCAACCCGCCCAACGCCCCGAGCGCGGAACCGAGCAAGCCCAGCCCGCCGGCCTCCATCAGCACCAGGCCGCGCACCATATTCACCGCCATCCCCAACGCGCGTAACGTGCCCAGCTCACGCTGGCGCTCCAGCACCGAGGCGAACAACGTCACCACAATCCCCAGCGCGGCCACCAGCCCGGAGAGCGAGGTGAGGCCGGCGAACAACGCCTGCACCGGGCCGATGATTTGATCCACGACGGTGACGATGTCTTCGAGTTCCAGCCGGCTGACTTCCGCGCGATGGCGATCAATAAACGCGTCAACACGCTGTTCGAGTTGTGTGCGATCCACGCCGGGCTTTGGCTCAAGGATGAGGCCGAACGGGTGCACATTGAAATAGCGGACGGCGCTCGCGGGCGAGATGACGGGGAACGCGCCGCCCACACCCGCGATGTAAAACGACACCGGGCCGTTGAGGGTCTCAATCTCGATCGTGTCACCGGGATGCGTCTCCAATTTGCGCGCGGTCAGCTCGGGCAAAAAGATGGCGGGTTCGTGATCGCGGAAAGC
>JBQTJD010000616.1:0-4097 GCA_052387475.1 Anaerolineales bacterium
CGAGCACATCTATCACGCCGCCATGCTCGACCCGCACACCGCCGCCGAACTCAGCCTCGACCAAATCTGGGCGTTGGTGGACGAGCTGATCGCCGCGCACGGCGCAATGCTGCCGGAGTATCACTAAGGCAATCAAAGAAATATTGTGGGGCAGACCTTCGGGGTCTCAAGCAAAGCTCCGCTTTGCACGACCTCGAAGGTCTATCCTTCAAGGTTAGCTGGATTGTATGTAGAACGAAACCAGGTAACATGATCATCACACTCTCCATCGGTAAGTGGCGCGGCCTGCAACAGTGCAGCACCG
Source organism: Anaerolineales bacterium (assembly GCA_052387475.1). Taxonomy (GTDB): domain Bacteria; phylum Chloroflexota; class Anaerolineae; order Anaerolineales; family UBA6663; genus JANWXR01. The sequence goes on from JBQTJD010000616.1 coordinate 305, forward strand.
CGCGCGGCGCCATTGCCATCATGGCCCTCGACCAACGCAACAACCTGCGCCAGGCCCTCAATCCAGAGTCGCCTGCCTCCGTGACCGCCGACGAGATGACGGCGTTCAAGCAAGCGGTCACTGCCGCCGTTTCTCCGGCGGCCACCGCCGCATTGCTCGACCCGGAGTTCGGGGCGGCGCAGTGCGTGGCCTCCGGCGCGCTGCCCGGCCATATCGGGCTGATGGTGGCGGTCGAGGCCACCGGTTACACCGGCAACCCCACTTCGCGCCAGAGCCAGATCCTGCCAGGCTGGAGCGTGGCGAAAGCCCAACACATGGGCGCGAGCGCGGTAAAATTGCTTGTTTACTATCATCCCGATTCGGCCTCCGCGCCCGAAATCGAAGCGTTCGTCAAGCAAGTGGCTGGCGACTGCGCGGCGAGTGAAATCCCCCTCTGCCTTGAGCCGTTGTCGTATTCCCTCGACTCTTCTAAAAAGAAACTCGCGCCCACCGAATTGCGCCACGTGGTGATCGAGTCCGCGCGGCGTTTGGTGACGCCGGGCGTGGATGTGCTCAAAGCAGAGTTCCCGGTGGAGGTGACTGCTGAGCCGGACGAGCGAGCGTGGGAGGCCGCCTGTCGCGACTTGACTGAAGCCAGCCGCGCGCCGTGGGTGCTGCTCTCGGCGGGCGTGAGCTATGACACCTATTTGCGCCAAGTGGCGGTCGCCTGTCGAGCGGGCGCATCGGGCGTAGCGGCGGGCCGCGCGGTGTGGAAAGAAGCGGCTGCGCTGACCGGGCCTGCGCGTAAGTCCTTCCTCCGCACCACCGCGCGCGAGCGCATGGCCCGCCTCACCGCGCTGTGCGACGCGCTGGCGAGGCCGTGGACAGAAGTGTACACAGTGCCACAGGTGGATGAGACATGGCATATGAATTATTCATAGTTGCGCCTCGCAATGCAAAGAGACTTTGATGTTTTGGTGGTCGGCGAACTCAACGCCGATTTGATTCTGCAAGGGGATGTGACGCCCGCCTTCGGGCAAGTAGAAAAATTGATTGACGACGCCACGCTCACCATCGGCAGTTCCTCGGCCATCTACGCCTGCGGGCTGGCGCGGCTAGGCCTGCGTGTGGCCATTGTGGGCAAAGCGGGCGACGACGAGTTTGGCCGCTTCATGCTGCGCGAGCTTTCGGCGCGCGGCATTGAAACGGGCGGCATCCGCGTTGACCCGACTCTCAAGACCGGCCTGACCGTCATTCTTTCCCGCGGCGTTGACCGCGCCATGCTCACCTTCTCCGGCTCCATCGCCGCACTGCGCGAGGACGAAATTGACCGCGCGCTCCTGCCGCACGCACGTCATCTACACCTTGGCAGCTACTTTCTGCTGGACGCACTGCGCCCCGCTATCCCCGCCCTGTTCGACGCCGCCCACGCGCATGGCCTCACCGTTTCGATTGATACCAACTACGACCCGCGCGAAACGTGGCAGGCCGGTGATGCGTTGCGCCGCGCCGATATCTTTCTGCCCAACGAAACGGAGTTGCGCGCCATCACCGGCGTGGCCGACCTTGACGCCGGCCTGCGCTCACTTGCCATCCCGACCATCGCGGTGAAATTGGGCGAACGCGGCGCGCTGGCCCGTCGCGGCTCCGAAATCGCCGCCGCCCCGATTGTGCCGGTGAAGGTGGTGGATACTACCGGCGCGGGCGACTCGTTCGACGCCGGCTTCATCTACGGTCACCTTGCCGGGTGGGATTTGTCGCGCACCGTGCGTTTCGCCGCCGTGTGCGGCTCGCTTTCCACGCGCGCGGCGGGCGGCACAGCGGCGCAGGCCACCCTCGCTGAGGCGCTCGCTTACACATGATCCTGTGCGTCACCCCCAACCCGGCGCTGGATCGCATCCTCACGGCCCCCGGCTATCGCACAGAGGATGTGGTGCGCGTGCGCCAGAGCGTAGCGCTGGCGGGCGGTAAAGGCAACAACGTCGCGCGCGCCATTCGCACGCTGTCACCCCGCACGCCGGTGGTATGCGCGGGCTTCCTCGGCGGGTCAACGGGCAGGGCGGTCGCGGCGCTGGCCGAGCGCGACGGGTTCGAGGCCGCGTGGACGTGGATTGAGGGCGAGACACGCACCTGCACGATTCTGGTTGACCCGGAGGCCCGCGTTTCTACCGCAGTCAACGAGCCGGGACCGGACGTGACCGTCGAGGCCTGGGCGTGCTTGCACACTGATGTGCTGCGCGCGGCTCAATCTGCCGATTGGATTTGCATCTCCGGCAGCCTGCCGCCCGGTTCACCGCTGAACGCATTCTCGCAGTTGATCCACACGCTTACGGCGCTGCAACGACCCGTGCTGGTGGATACCAGCGGCCCGGCGCTGTTGGCCGCGCTCGACGCGAGGCCGACGGCAATCAAAATCAATGCGCACGAAGCTGGTGCTCTCCTCGGCCAGGCTGGCGACGACATCCCGTCTGTCACGCAAATGGCACAGAGCCTCGTCCGGCGATACGCGCTTAAGTTTGTAGCCCTGACCCTAGCGGCGAAGGGCGCCGTATGGGTGACGGAGAATCGTTGCTGGCAGGCGACGCCGCCCGTGATCGAGGCCACCAACACCGTCGCGAGTGGCGATGCCTTTTTTGCGGGGATGGTGACTGCGCTAAGTGCGGGCGCAGCGCCCGAGCAGGCGTTGCGGTCTGCTGTGGCCGCTGGCGCAGCAAATGCCTTGGCCCGGGGTGGGGCGCGGTTCCAACTCAATGACTACGAGGCGTGGCTTCGCGAAACGCAATCCACTTCGAGGAGCTGTTGAGCGGGGAGCTACTACTTACGGTCGTTTTCTCATTACCCTGCGGGCATTGCTTGGACGGGTTGCTTACCATGGTGGTGACCTGCCCATTTTCGGAACCAGGTCACACTGGCCGTGCCGTCCTTGTTCGGAGATGTTCGTTCTGGTAGGTCTACTTTGAGGAGTCTTAGAAAAAGCCTGGCGAAAACCAGGCTTTTTCCAGTGAGCCGTGAGGGACTCGAACCCCCAACCAAGTGCTTAAAAGGCACTTGGCAGCCTTTCTTTAGTGCCTCCGTCGGCTAGCAAAGATCGCAATCGCGTCAATACAACTTCGGTCTGCGCCCACTGACCGACCTGCCGTTGGCCTCCCAGATTGGTGGGTGACCAATCTGGGAGGCCAAGAGTAGGCAATACAAGCCTTGAACCTGTGACCTTACGGATGTGAACCGTGCGCTCGAGAACTGACGTGGACACCGTGTTTCTGGCTATTGGCTTTGATGGACTTGCCAAGGCAATAGTCTTCGAGAGCGCGACCCATCCAGTCCGATTGCGTCCACGATGGGCAGGGTACTTTCTTAACGTATTACTGGCTTTGACCATCACGCTCAGTGCGCTGACCCCAACATCTACTTCGGCTCAGCAAGAACCCAACGCCCCGCCCCGCGATGGCCGCGCCGAACTGGCCCATTACCCAGCCGAATCATCCAACGCAAGCCCAGCCCAAGCAGTAAGTGCCAGCCTCTTTCCATGGAGCAAGGTGGTTTTTCAATCACTGCGCTTTGGGAATTGGGATATTTTCATTGGCAATGATGATGGCGCAGGCCAAACACGCTTGACGGCTTCCGGGGATGCCGACATCCATCCGCGCCTCAATCGCGGCGTCACACGGATCGTCTACATTTCAAAACAAGGGGACTATGAAATCCGCGTGATGAACACCGACGGCAGTGCCGGGCAAAACCTCACGAGTAATGATCAAGACGATGTCGCCCCGGCCTGGTCACCGGACAGCAGCCGGATTGCGTTTCAATCCTA
>JBQTJD010000617.1:0-18981 GCA_052387475.1 Anaerolineales bacterium
TCATGACGCGACACGGTATACCCACCGCGCTTCATCAATCCTTTACCGATTTCCACGACGCTCTTCGGCATCTGCTCACCGCCGAACACAACGTTGTCATCAAAGCCTCGGGTCTCGCGGCAGGCAAAGGCGTCATCGTGCCGGACTGCGGCAATCCGGTGGATTGCTTGCACGATGCGGAAGCCGCGTTGCGCCAGATCATGCTTGAGCATGAGTTCGGCGCGGCGGGCGACGAAGTGGTGATTGAGGAGCGGTTGGAGGGCGAGGAAGTTTCAGTGCTGGCCTTCACGGATGGCGTGACGGTGCGGGTGATGCCGCCGGCGCAAGACCACAAGCGCATCTTCGACGGCGACCATGGCCCGAACACTGGCGGCATGGGCGCGTATGCCCCCGCGCCGATTGCGACTCCGGCATTGATGGAGGAAGTCACGCGCACCATCCTGCAACCGGCGGTGGATGGGCTGCGCGCCGAGGGCCGCCCGTTCGTCGGCGTGTTGTATGCGGGATTGATGCTGACGGCAGACGGGCCGCGCGTCATCGAGTTCAACTGCCGCTTCGGCGACCCGGAGACGCAGGTGATTTTGCCGCTGATGGAGAATGATTTGCTGGACGTAGCCGAAGCGTGCGCGGATGGAAAGCTGGCCGAACAAGAGATCAAATGGAAACAGTGGGCAGCGGCCTGCGTTGTGATGGCATCCGAAGGCTATCCGGGGGCGTATCCAAAAGGCCATGTCATTACGGGATTAGAGACCATGCACGACAAGGCCATCATCTTCCACGCCGGCAGCACGTTGAAAGACGGCGCAGTGGTGACAGCGGGTGGCCGCGTGCTCGGTGTCACCGGCTGGGACGAAACATTGGAAGCCGCGCTCGACAATGCTTATCGCGCCGTCGAGCCCATTCACTTTGACGGCATGCAGTATCGAAAAGACATCGGCTGGCGCGCGTTGCAGCGCGTGAGTCGAATCGAGTGACCCAAGTGGAGGACAAATGTCTGTCGTACGCCGCTTTGTGTTCATCGCCCTCATCTTCAGTTTGACGCTCGCTGCCTGTGACCAGCAAACGCTGAACGAATTACAGGCCGCGCTGCAAACTGAGGAAGCGGCGCAACTGACGCAACAGGCCGACGTCAACAAGGAGCCGGTGGCCGTGCCGTCACGTACACCACGCCCGGCAACGGCTGCGCCACCCACTCGCGCAGCCTCGACCAGCAGCGGAACATCATCTAACCCATCCACGCAAACGTGGACAGTGTTGCTTTATCAAAACGCCGACGATGAAGTGCTAGAACAGGACATCTTCATCGACTTCAACGAGGCCGAGCGCGTCGGCTCGACCGACCGCGTCAAGATCGTCTCACAACTCGACCGCTTCGCCGGCGGCTTCCGGGGCGACGGCAACTGGAATAGCACGCGGCGCTACCTCATCACCCAGGACGATGACTTATACGCCATCGGTTCGGAGCCGCTGGCCGAGGGTGAGAGCAACATGGCCGATGGCGACACGCTCGTGGACTTCATCAAATGGGGTGTGGAGAATTACCCGGCGGACAAATACGCGCTCATTATGAGCGATCACGGGATGGGCTGGCCGGGTGGCTGGAACGATCCCACCGCGCGCGGGAGCGGCGCGGACGACGTACCCATCGCGCAGGCCTTCGGCGATTTGCTGTACGTCAACGAACTCGACCGCTCCCTCGAGCGTGCCATCCGCGAGACCGGTATCGGCCAGTTTGAACTCATCGGATTCGATGCGTGTTTGATGAGCCACATCGAAGTCTTCGCCGCCGTGCAGCCGTATGCCCGCTACTCGGTCGCATCGCAGGAAGTGGAGCCGGGCCTCGGCTGGGCCTACTCGGCCTTCCTCGGCGAGTTGGTGAATAACCCAGGGATGGATGGCCGCGAGCTTTCGACCGTCATCGTCAACAGCTATATCGTCGGCGACCAGCGCATTTTGGATGAACAGGCCCGCGCCGATTACACGGGCCGGCGCGTCAACGCGGAAGCGGTGGCCGACGCAACGAGCGCAAATGCCACGCTGGCTGCGGTAGATTTAGCCAAGATCCCCGACGTGTTGCGCGCGCTCGATGACTTCGCCGTGGCGGCGGGCGAGGCCGACCCGCGCCAGGTGGCTCGCGCGCGCACGTACGCGCAGAGTTTCGAAAGCATCTTCGGCCAGGAAGTGCCGCCGAGTTACATTGATATGGCGCACTTCGCCGCGCTGACGGTGCAAACGACCAATGACCCGGCTATCGCCGACGCGACGAAGGCGCTGCTGGCCGCGATGGGCGAGGCTGTCATCGCCGAGACGAGCGGCCCCGAGCGACCGGGCGCGTACGGCATCTCGATCTATTTCCCAAACTCGCAACTGTTCCGCAACGCACTCGCGGGCTACGAGAGCTACACCAGCGTCGCGCAACGCTTCGCCGCTGATTCGCTATGGGATGATTTTCTCGTCGCGCATTACACCGGGAGACAACTCACGCGCACGGTCACCCTACCGACGCCGGTACCGGACGCCGAGGTGGTAGCCCCGGGCGCGGGCGCGCTCACCCTTGACCCGATTAGGCTTTCCTCGCAGACTTCCACCCTCAACAATCCCGCCACGCTCAGCACGGTGGTGCGCGGCGATAATCTTGGCTTTGTGTATTTGTTCGTAGGCGTGTACGACCAACAACGCAACGCGCTCAAGTTTGCCGATCAAGATTTCATCGAGGGCGACGACACACAAAACGTGAATGGTGTGTTCTATCCCGTGTGGAACGGAACTGAGGTATTGATTGACTTTGCATGGGAGCCGATTTTGTTCGCCATTGACGACGGCACGCAGACGGTCCAGGCCGCGCTGTATCCTGAAGATTATGGCGCATCGGCGGAGGCCGCCGTGTACTCGGTGGAGGGCTTCTACGTCTACGGCGAAAGCGGTGACCGGCGCTACGCCAAGATGTTCTTTGACGGCGCCAGCGAGCTGCGCGCCATCTTCGGCTTCACCGGCGCGGATGGGCAGGGCGCGCCGCGCGAAATCGTGCCGCAATTGGGCGATAGCTTTATCCTGCTCGACACGTGGTACGACCTCGGCACACAGGGCTATTTCACCGAGGAGGGCGCGACGCTGACCTTCGGCGACGTGCTGCCCACATGGACGCAGATTGACGCGCCGCCCGGTCTGTACAACGTTGGCTTCATCGCCGAGGATTTGGATGGGAATTTCAGCGAGCAGTACGTGGATGTGAGGGTGAGGTAACCGACAACGGATTGCTTCGCAAAACGAAGAAGCGGATACCAACGGATGAGTCATGGCTCTTGTAAAGACTGATTTTGACGCATTGACCTACAAGGTAAATGGCCTGGCCATGAAAGTGCAGAGCGAACTTAAACCGGGCCACGGGGAGAAGGTTTATCAATTGCGCCTGGCCGAACTGGTGACAAGCGAAGGATTGGCGACAGAGGTTGAAAAGCAAGTTGAGGTCTTCATCAATGATTCACTCGCCGGCTACATGTACCTCGATTTGTGGGTTGAGCAAATGCTGGTGGTGGAGTGCAAAGCCTTTCCACACTTGATCACAAACGATGAACTCGGGCAAGTCATCACATATCTAGCAGCGACTGGCAGTCCCGTAGGTGTGGTTTATAACTTTGGCCGGTCGAAGCTGGAGTTCAAACGTATCCTGCCGCCACGCAATGTGCAAGAGTGGCACAAACATCTTTATCGTTGCGTGTGGGTACCGCACGGATATTCACTTCCTCCCGTCGAGTCGCTCGCCACTCCATCGGCCATCCGCTTTTCAGTCTCAAGCCTGGACGCACCTAATCTCCCCGGCAAGCCATCCGTTGGCATCCGTTTATCCGCTTCGCGCAGCAATCCGTTGTCGGACGCCTACGCCTCCGCCGGGGTTTCGATTGACGCCGGCAACCGCGCCGTTGAGCTGATGCGCGATGCAGTGCAATCCACGTATGGGCCGCAAGTGCTGGCCGGTATCGGCGCGTTCGGCGGATTGTTCAATGCGGTGGCGCTCAAAGAGATGAGCACACCGGTGCTTGTGGCCTCCACCGACGGCGTCGGCACCAAGGTCAAGCTCGCCGCGCAAGTAGGCCGTTACCAGTCCATCGGGCACGACCTCGTCAACCACTGCCTCAACGACATCCTCGTACAGGGCGCGCGACCCCTGTTCTTTCTTGATTACATCGCCGCGTCGAAACTTGAGCCTAAGGTGATTGCGGAAGTCGTCAGCGGATTGGCGGCGGCGTGTCGTGCGGCAGGTTGTGCGTTGCTCGGCGGCGAGACGGCGGAGATGCCGGGTGTATATCAACCCGGCGAGTTCGATGTGGCTGGCGCCATCGTTGGCGTCGTCGAGCGCGAGCACATTTTGCCTAAGCCCGGCGTGCAAGCGGGCGATGTGCTGCTCGGCCTGCGCTCCTCCGGCCCGCACACCAACGGTTTCTCCCTCATCCGCAAAATATTTGAAGGCGAAACGCTCACGGATGAACTTGTAGACGCGCTGCTCGCGCCGCATCGCTCATATCTCGGCCTTCTGCAATCCGCTATCAGCCATCCGCAATCCGTCATCAAAGCCTTCGCTCATTTGACCGGCGGCGGCTTCATCGAAAACATCCCGCGCGTGCTCCCCAAAGGTGTGGGTGCAGTGATACACTGTGGTCGCTGGCCGGTCTTGCCCATCTTCGACGAAATCCAAAAACGCGGCGACATCACCCATGAAGAAATGCATCGCATCTTCAACATGGGCATCGGCATGGTCGCTGTCGTCGCGCCAGAGCATGTGGGCGAGTTGCAAGCCGCCATCTCAGAAGAAACGTATATCATCGGCGAACTCGTCGCTGGCGAAAGAAAGGTGACGCTGCAATGAATGACCGTCTGGTCGTGTTGATTTCGGGCAACGGCTCCAACCTGCAAGCGATCCTCGACGCAAGCGCATCTGGCATGTTGGCGGCCCGCATCGTCGCCGTCATCAGCAACAACGCCGAAGCGTTCGGCCTTGAGCGAGCGCGTAAAGCCAGCCTCCCCGCTATTCACAAGCCGAAGCGCGCGGCGCAATCTCGGCGCGACTATGACGCCGAACTCGCCGACCTTGTCGCCCGCTTTGAACCCGATTGGGTGGTGCTGGCCGGGTGGATGCGGCTGCTCAGCGCGGCGTTTCTCAATTGCTTTCCGGGTCGTGTCGTCAATTTGCACCCCGCCTTGCCCGGCGCGTTCCCTGGTACGCACGCCATCGCGCGCGCCTATCGCGCCTTTCACCTAGGACAAGTCAACCACACCGGTGTCATGGTGCACCTCGTGCCGGATGAGGGCGTGGACTCCGGGCCGGTGCTGGCGCAGGATGTTGTGCCGATCTTTTCCGATGACACGCTCCCAATCCTCGAAGCGCGCATGCACCAAACCGAGCACGCGCTGCTCGTCAACACCCTGCGGCAACTCTGCGCGCCGTGAAGCTGCTCTTCCTCACGCCCCAACTACCCTATCCCCCGAGGCAGGGTACCGCCATCCGCAACTGGGGCCTCATCCAACATCTCAGCCGCAAACATTCGGTCACCGTGTTGTCTTTCGTGGAGAGGGAGGTCTTATCCTTACCGGATTTGCTCCGCACGACCGTTGAGCGTGTGGTCAGCGTGCCCGCCCCGCAACGGACGCGCGCGGCCCGGCTGCGAGCGTTGTTCGCCGGGCAAGCCGATCTTGCGCAGCGGCTCGCCTCCCCGGGATACGCCCGCGCGCTCGAAGGATTGCTACACGAACAATACTTCGACTTCGTCCACATCGAAGCGCTCGAGATGGCGACGTATTTGCTGCAACTCAAAGCGTACACGCGCACAGCCGTGCGCGCCTATCTCATCTTCGACGCCCACAATGCCGAGCACATATTGCAGCGCCGCGCCTTCCAGACCGATGTGCGCCGCCCGGCGCGCTGGCCCGCCGCACTGTACTCGTGGCTGCAAGCCCCGCGCCTGCGCCGCTTCGAATCCGAGACGTTGCGCGCCGTCCATGCCGTCACTTGTGTGTCCGAAGAAGATGCCGCCAGCCTGCGCGCCCTCGTGCCGAAACTCAGCCCAGTGCTCGTGCCCAACGGCATTGATGTGGACGACTACCAGCCGTCGTCCGTCATCCGTCAGCTGTCGTGCGTCGTCTTCACCGGCAAAATGGACTATCGCCCCAACGTCGATGCCGTGTTGTGGTTCGCTGAATCCATTTGGCCCCTCATCCGTGCGCAACGGCCCGAGGCGCAGTTCATGATCGTCGGGCAGAAGCCAACGGCACGGGTGACGGCATTGCACGGGCAACACGGCGTCATCGTGACCGGCGCGGTGGAGGATGCGCGCCCATACATCGCCAACGCGGGCGTGTACGTCGCGCCGTTGCGGATGGGTGGGGGTACGCGCTTCAAACTGCTCGAAGCGATGGCGCTGGCAAAACCGATTGTCTCGACGACGTTGGGGGCCGAGGGCTTCGCGGTACAGCATGGCCGCGAGTTACTATTGGCCGATGAGCCGGAAGCGTTCGCGCAAGCCGTACTCGACGTGGTGAGTGACAATGCCCGCGCTGAGTCGCTGGGTGCAGCAGGCCACGCCTTCGTCCGAGCGCACTATGATTGGAGCCTTATCATTCCGGTGGTGGAGAAAATCTACGCCCGCCTGTCAACGGACGGGTAACGGGCGAGCGGGCTAAAACGGATACGGCTGTCCGTTCGTCTGCTTCAAATCCGTTGGTAGCATCGTTCACGGCCCAAACCGCTCGAACGCCGCAGCCGCCCCCGTAATCAGTGGCAACACCCACTGCGGGAACACGCCCAACACCAGTACCAGCACTACTCCTGCTACATACACCACGCGCTGCACGAGCGTCTCCTGCGGCGCGATGACTTCGTCTGGGGAGCGAGGCGTCGTCATCGCCGCCAGGCTGCGCATCACCACCACACCGACCGCCGTCATCGCGGCCAGCACTAGTACGGCCAACACCAGTGAGTCTTCGGCCATCAGGCGCAGCAACGCCCAGCGCGGCGCGAAACCCGCCATCAGCGGCAACCCCATCAGTGAAAGCACGCCGATTGGCATTGCAGTGACAGCAAAGGGATAGCGCCAGCCCACGCCGCGCAGCGACTCAAAATCCAACTCACCGGAGGCGGTGACGCGCCGCAACTGCTCGGCGGCGACCGCCCACAGCCACAAGCCCAGCCCGCGCAGCGCCAGCGTCGCCAGCACCACCTCAATCCCAGCCCGTGTGCCCAGCCCAATTCCCAATAATGTCGCGCCGATGTCGATCATCAATGCATACCCGAGCGCCCGTCCGAGGTTGCGCTGCCCAAAGACGAAGACCGCGCCCACCGCCGTCATGCCCACGCCCGCCAGCGTGAGCGCCTGCAACACAGCCGGGCTATCGCCCAACCAGTCGTAGGCGTTCAGAAAACGCAGCAAGAGAAATAGCACCGGCGAGCGCATCACCGTGCCGACGAAGGCTGTCGCCAGCGGCGGCGAATGCTCAGCGGCGACGGGCAGCCAACTGTGGAAGGGGATGACGCCGAGCAAGATCGCCATGCCTGCCAGCAGCAGAAACGTGGCGCGGGCATAATCGGGCGAGAGCACAGTGGCATCAAGCAGCCAACCGGTGAACAGGATGAAGGGCAAAGCCAGCGTGGTAAAAGTGAGATAACGCAATGCGCCACGCGTAGCCTGCGGGCCACCGTCGGCCAGCATAAAGACCTCCAGCGCGGCGGCGGCTACGAAGAAGATGGCGGCGTAGAGAAACGGGCGCACGAACAACGCCGCGGCGAGTAGGGCCAGCGCCAGCAATCCGGCTGAGAGGAAGTAACGCCCGTGCGTGTTCAGGCCCACGCCAAAAAAAATCAGCGCCGCCTGCGCGCAGATGATGCCGAGCACGCTACGGTCGGCGGCTTCGAGGATGAAGGTGCGGCCCAGGATATCGAACGAGTCGCGGACGAACGGATTGCCCTCAATCGGCAACCAGATGGACATGGTCAGTAATGCCAGCGCCGTCACGACAGCCAGACCCACTTCGACCACGTGCCAGCCGCGCAGTCGCGCCACATACACCAACGGCGCGCTCACCATAGGCAACAGGATGAAGAGCAGGGGCGCGGGCATTTATTCCGTGGCGGCCGCGTAACGCAGCAGCGCAAGATAGCTCACTGCAATTGCCAGGCCAAAATGAACGCCGGCCAATAGCGCCACCACCGCCACCGAACGCTCCAGCGAGAGGTAAATCAATTCAAAGCCGGACAGCGCCATGAGCAGCCCCATGCCCACATTCATCGGTTCCTCGGTGAGGCCGAGGCTGAGAAGGCCCAACGCCGCGAGCAAACCGCCCGCAAACGTCAGCCCGAGGGGAACGCCAGGGAAAACTATACCTTGCTCGACAACGAGATAGCCGGCAATGGCGGCGGCCAATAACACAGCCACGACTCGAAAGGGGAAGTTGGTCTGCAATTCGATCCGCCGCAGTTGCGCAAAGCGATCCCGCAAGTCGGTCAGCTGCGTCACTGCACTGCGGACATCCCGTCGCGCGCGAGCCATGCGCGCAAAATCCACTTGCCGGCCAGTCAACGTCAAAATCATTACAACGAGCATACCGGAGATGACTTTCACCGTCGCCACTGGCACATCCACCGTTTGCGTCAACAAGATCGCAACGAGCGCATATTGCACTGCCAATGCCGCAAAACTCACGCGCCAATCCACGGTGAGAGTCAAAATCGCGCCGGTGATCAACAACCCCGGCACCGCGATGACGTTGAGCCAGAAAACCAGGTCAGGCATTCCGCTTCTATCGCGATGTTATCGAAACAACAACACCACGGCGAGCGCCACCACCAGCGCCCACAGCATAGCGCCCTCACCCTCCAACACGCCCGCAGCAGTTTCAATCACGCGGCCCAGCCCTTGCAGGGTCAGCCACACCCAACGGTATAGCCAATCCAAACGCAGAATGCTGAAGGCCAGCGTGGCAGCGGTTTCGGTGCGTGCGCGAATGAACGATTCGTAACGCCATAACCCCACCCCGATTGCAAGGGTGAGAACGATCAGGCCAACGGCCCCCCAATTCAATTCGAGACCTAGACCGGTCAGGCCGCGCAGACCCAATCCCGCGCCGAGTGGTTCCACAAACAAGCCGCTCAGAATGGCAGCCGACGCCAGTCCAATCAAACCAGCAAGATGCGCCCCACGTTCCAGCGCTCCACCTTCCAAAGGCTCGGCCGGCCACGCCATCGTTCGCAACAATCCCACTGCCAGCAATGCCTGCGCTCCCACAACGGCAAGCAGGACAACGAAGAAGCTCGTTTGCCAGGCAGTGTAGAGCACGTACAGGCCGCTAAATCCAATCGTGAACGGCAGACCGAGGAGGGCCGCACCGCCAATGGCCGGCAGCACCGACCACCAGCGCCCCCGCCGATCAAACCCTTGACTCAAATACATCAGCCCACCACCAAGCAACAGCGCCAGGGCCAATGCCACGACTGCAGCGCCAGCCTGCGCGCCGCCCCACAATCCAGCCAGCAGCGCCAAACTTGATTGGGCGATGATGACGCTCGGCAGCCCTTGCCGGGTGTCCTCGGTGTTCCAAAGTTGCGATGCGCCGACCCATATCGCCGCCACCCCAAACAGCGTTAGCCACGGACGAGCAGGTTCCGTAAAACCCAGCGCCGCCAGGCGGGCGACGACATCCAGGGCTACGGTTGCAGGGATCAAGCGGAGCAAAACACCCAACCCCTGCCTCACATTAACATCCAGCGGCAGGCCGAGATGGAGTGGGAACAATCCCAATCGAAACACTGCGGCCAGGGTGATGAGAAGCGTCGTGCTCTGGCGCGTCGCCGCGGCTTGCAGCGAGAAGTCGGAAGCGTTCTGTCCGATGATGAGCGCCGACGCCAACATCAGCAACGTGCCGAATGAGTTGAAGGTGAGGTGCAATACCGCCTGGGGCTGCACACCCTCGCCCCGCGCCAGCAGAATCAACGTCAGGAAATAGAGGAAGTCGAGACTGGCCCAGGCAATGAGCAGCGTGATGATATTCTCAGCAAAGAGGGCGGCCAAACCAGAGAAGGTGAGGAGCAGCATGGCGACGCGGACCGCGACGCGCGGACCGCCGGGGCGGGCCAGGCCGGTAAGCAGCGCGGCCAGCATCAGTGCCAGCAATCCCATCGCCAGCAGCCAGGCTTGACCATCCACCCGCAACCCAAGCTCAATGGGCAATAAATTCACTGCGGTCCAATCGGAGAGCACCGCACGCGCCGGCAATGTGGTGAGCAGCAGACCAGTTGCGATGAGGGCGCACAACACAGTCGCCAGCGACACGGCTGTGGCCAGCGGAAAGCGTGGCAGCCATGTGAGCGCCAATACACCCGTGCCCACAAGCAAAATGGCGAGCGGGATTAATGGAGACATAGGATTCGAGGCTGACCAACGTGTGATGAGCGCGGGCATTCTAGCACAGCGGAAATGGCGACCCGCAATTTGCGGCTCGCTCATTTGCCGCCCATACCCGTATGCTACAATCCGCGCCGGTCTGCAAACGATTCAACATCAAGCACTATCATGCAACCCTCCCGCCTCCCAGCTACTACCTGGCATGTGCTATCAATTGTTTTTTTCTCGCTGACTCTCTGTCTGTGCGCATGGTATTCCATCGTCTTCTTCAGCCCGCAGACCGCGCTCAACCCCTTCCCACCCCTTACCCGCACACAGGGCGGTCTGCCCACCCTGCCGCCCGCGCCGACACCGGCTAATCTCGCGCCCACCCTGCCACCGGAATGGACGGCAACTTTAGCGCCAGGACAGCTCATAGTGACGCTGACCCTACCAAATGCCACACTAGTTCCCGGGGGCACCTCAACGCCGATGCCTACGACCCTCAGCGCGACGGCGACGCTGACCGGCACCCAGGCGCTCACCCCGGCTACGCCCGGCAGCACACCGAACGGCACAGCGTACCCTGGCCCTGGCACGCCCATTCCAACCGTCAATCCAACCGCATATCCCTAAAAATGCGCCGCGCTCCATTGATTCTCGGCCTGATGTCGGATTTGTTTTTCACGGCGCCGATTGAGACGGCGGCGCGCGCATTGGGCTACGAAGTGAAATGGATTGAACGCGGCGCGGAGATTGAGCCGCCGGATTTGCCACACCTGCGCGGCCCGGCTGAACCAGTTGCGGGTCGCGGTGCGGCCTTCATCGCGCGCGTGGTCGAATGGCAGCCAGCGCTGGTGCTGGTGGATTTGAGCAGCCAAGCCATCCCGTGGGCCGATTGGATCGCCTCGCTCAAATCATCGCCCGCCACACGCCGCATCCCGGTGGTGGCCTTTGGCCCGCACGTTGACGTGGCGCTGCAATCTCAGGCCCGCAAAGCTGGCTGTGATGTCGTGCTGGCGAAGAATGCGCTGCTGCGCGATCTGCCGGCCCTGATCGAAAAACATGCGCGCCGCGTGGATGAAACTGCTCTGCGCCGCGCGTGCGATCAACCATTGTCGGCGCGCGCCGTCGAGGGCATCGCACTCTTCAACCGGCGGGAATTTTTCGACGCTCACGAAGTGCTTGAACATGCCTGGAACGATGAGAGCAGCCCGGCGCGCGAACTGTATCGTGGCCTGTTGCAGGTGGCGGTGGCGTACTTGCAGATTGAACGGCGCAACTACGCGGGCGCGCTCAAGATGTTCCTGCGTGTGCGCCAGTGGCTCGACCCGCTGCCGGAGGTGTGCCGGGGCGTGAATGTGGTGCAACTGCGCGCGGATGCGTTAACGGCCCGCACTGCACTCGAAGCCCTCGGGCCGGCCCGCGTTGCCGAATTTGACTCCGCTCACTTCAAGCCTGTGCCGATGGCTGGTAGTGGATAGCGGATGGCGGTTAGCAGATGGCGAAGGGCGACACGCCCTTCGCCATCTGCTAACCTGGGAGAAACTATGCTCTTCGAGAACAGAGTCGCCGTCGTCACTGGCTCGGGCCGAGGGATTGGTAAAGCCATTGCCCTGAAGTTGGCAAGCCAGGGGGCGGACATCGTCGTCAACTTCTATCGCAATCGCACGCCTGCCGAGGAAACGGCCACCGAGATCGCCGCGTTGGGTCGCCGGGCACACATCGTCAAAGCTGACGTGGGCTCAGCCGAGGGAATTGAGTCGCTTTTTGCCGAGGCGGAGCGCGCTTTCGGCGGCGTGGACATCCTCATCAACAACGCCGCCTCCGGCTACAATCGCCCGGTGATGGAGCAAAAGATGAAGGGGTGGGATTGGACGATGAACATCAACGCGCGGGCGGCGTTGTTCTGCGCGCAACGGGCCGTGGCAAGCATGGTCGCGCGCGGCGGCGGCGCCATCGTCAACGTCTCCAGCCCTGGCTCGTTCCGCGTGCTACCGGAGTATGTCGTCGTCGGCGCGAGCAAGGCGGCGTTGGAGGCCCTCACCCGTTATCTCGCCGTCGAGCTCTCGGCGCACAACATCGTCGTCAATGCGGTTTCGCCGGGCATCGTGGCCACGGACGCGCTCAAGCATTTTGCCACATTGCGCGCCGGTGACTTGCTCGGGCGCACGGCCCAGGCCACGCCCGCCGGTCGTTTGGTGACGCCGGAGGATGTGGCTGGGTTGGTGGCCTTTCTCTGCTCGCCCGCCGCACAAATGATTCGGGGCCAGACGATTTTGATGGATGGGGGGGCCACCCTGCCGATGACAGGGGTGCTCAGCGAAGAATGAGCGGCAGATAGAGTGATTGCGAAAGCCCGTCCGACTCGACCGCTCCGATGTCGCAGCGTGAACCCGCTCGCAGATAGCCGCGCTGATCGGCGCTTTCGCAGGCCGTTCCTGTTCCCGTCGCCGACTGTGGGTTGCCGGCGTTGATGGTTGGGCTGCCCGGCAATGGCACATGCGTCCACGTCGGTCCATCGTTGGCGAGCAGCGGCCCCAGCAACGGATCAATCAATGCGTTAACCCCAAACACATCGCCCGACTGCGCCGTGATGACGCAGTTGGTCCCTGTGACTGTCAGAGTCCCAATCAAGTTATAGTTCTGCGAGGTAAAGGATTCACCGGAGCCACGGGCGCAATCGGGGTAGATCGCACCACTGCTGCTGGCGTCCACATTTGCAGCAATGATAGAGTTCCGCGCGATCACGGCGGAGCTGGCATAGTAAATGCCTCCGCCATCGCTACCGACTAGATTAGCGGCGTTCGCATCAGCTGTGTTACGCGTAATGGTCACGTTATTGAGCGTGAGGCCGCCGCTCGGGTCTACATATACGCCTCCCCCTGCTCTATCGGCTCGATTGCCGCTCACCGTAACGTTCTTCAGTAACGTCGGAAAACCACCGGCGGTGAGGCCGCCACCATTTCCAAAGGTCGCGGTGTTACTCATCACCAAACTATCTTGCACCGTCATCGCGCCAAAATTGGCTATTCCTCCACTCGCCGGCCCTGAGCCTTGAGCAGAATTGCTGATGATGGTGCTGCGCAGCAACGTGACAGCGCCCAGATTGAAAATGCCGCCGCCGGTTTGCGAGGCGGTGTTGCTGAAAATTGTCACAGAGTCAAGCGTGGCAGCGGCATCCACAAATACATACATGGCTCCGCCCGTTCCCGGCGCTGTGGCAGAGCCATTTTGCAGGCTAAGACGGGATAGGTTTACTGTTACGGTTCCGCGGATGTGCAACAATCGATCGTTGGCAAGTTGACCATCAATGGTCGCTGCGCCAGTTGGGGATGCAACGGTCATGCTGGAGGTAATATCCAAATCCCCTGTCGCATTGTTGTCTTCATAGCCGGTGCGGGTGAGCACATACGTGTTACCTGCCGCCAGTTCAATCGTGTCCCCCGCCGCGCCCGCCGGGCACCCGCCGAACGCGTTGCCGGTGCTAACGGCTGTGATGGCCTCGCGCAGTGAACACGTGGCGTTTGGGGTTACATCATATTCATCCACGGTAGTAGTCACCGGGATAATGCCGCCCGTGGCCTGCACAGGCGCGGCTAGCACGAAAAGCGAAATGAAAAGAATGAGTAGCCGTTTCTGATCAAGCATGCGATTCATTAGCGGATATGGATTTCCCCGGCGCTGCCCACTTCCACTGCCCCGATCACCCAACCCGTTTCACCGGCGGCTTGCAACTCGGCCAGCACGACTTCAACGCGCTCCGGCGCCAGCGCCATCAACAATCCACCTGAGGTCTGTGGGTCGTACAGCAACTGCTGCTCCCACTCGTTCAACGTGGCTTGCACCGTCACCCAGCGTCGATAGTAATCGGAGTTGCGAGTCGCGCCGCCGGGGAAGCTCCACGCCTCGGCATAACCGCGCGCCCCGGCCAGCCACGGCAGCGCGGCATAGTTAATGACGAGACGCACACCGGACAAATGCGCCATCTCGTGTGCGTGCCCGAGCAGGCTATACCCAGTAATATCGGTGAGCGCATGCGCCTGTGCGTTGCGCGCCGCGCGCGCCGCTGTTCGATTCAGCCGGCTCATGCTCGCCACCGCCGCGCGCACATGATCGGGATCGGCTTGGCTATTTTTGTTCGCTGTCGTGATCACGCCGGTGCCAAGCGGCTTGGTCAATACCAACCTATCGCCCGGCCGCGCGCCGCCTTTGGTCAGCAATTGCTGAGGATGCACAATACCCGTAACGCTCAAGCCGTACTTCGGTTCTTTATCGGTGATGGTGTGCCCGCCGGCGATGACGGCCCCGGCTTCGTGCACCTTCTCTGCGCCACCGCGCAGAATCTCGCTGCTGATTTCGGCGGGCAGGTCTTCGGGAAACGCGGCCAGGTTGAGGGCGAACAGCGGCTCGCCGCCCATCGCGTACACATCCGAAAGCGCGTTGGCGGCCGCAATCGCACCGAACTCGTAGCCATCATCCACCACCGGTGGGAAGAAATCCGCCGTGGTGATGATGGCTTGCTCGCCGTTCAGCCGATACACCGCCGCGTCATCCGGCTCGCCGAGCCCAACCAGCAAGTTCGGATAATCCGCTGCCGGGAATATTTGATTGAGTGGGCGCAACACGTGCGCCAGAGCCTCCGGCCCGAGCTTGCCTGCTCAACCCGCGCAGGAAGCCAAACTCGTGAGGCGTATCTGTCTGCCAGTACTCATAGATCCCAAGTATACGCGAGCGGGCAGGAGCGTGGCTTAGGGTTGGTTGGCTGTTCTTGCCTTTATCCCGTGCTAAATTCGCTGCGACGCTCTCTTCCGACTATGCACTTCCGGCCGGGAGAGACGGACTTGTTGGTGATGCTGTGGTGGGCACTATGGCGAATTCCAGTTGTCTTTACGGGTATCAAACCAGACAGGTCTGCCGTAAATCAAACCGGAAACTGCTCAAGAGCATAGCCCAACAGCTCAACCGCTATGCCGCTGGGAATTCGGCGTTTTGAGCCTCGCGAACATGTGAGACAATTACAGTGCGGCCCAGACCAGTTGATATCGCTGACCGGAAATTTTTCAGGACGGGCGTTTAGTAGCTTAGAAGATGCGTGTCATGCGCACGTAATTGGTCAGACAAGGAGGCTGCATGAGAAAGTGATCTGACCGCCACACCGCGTCAACTGTCGTTCATCATTTATGGTCCAAAATTTACTTGGCGCTTCCCTAAGGATGGATACCATCATGCCTGCTGAGAACCTGAACCCGGTCATGCCACCGTTGCCTGACCCACTTCCGCCTTTTCATCCGGAACCCCCGACCTCGGATGAGCTCCTCCCGCCGTTTCCGCCTATCACCCCCCGGCCGTGGCCGCCGTTTCTCCCCATCCGCAGCCTGCGCTGTGGATGCTATCTGATCAACTACAAACCTACCGGTGCTCCATTGTGGATTACCTATGACGGCACGCTGCGCGTGGAATGCCACGAGGATGGCCGCACTGCGAGCGGCGACCTCTACAGCCGCCCATTCATTTTTCTGCCGCCCCTGCCTCTACCACCGCCACCGTTCCCGCCCGGGCCGATCCTCCCGCCTATCCCCATCCTGCTGCCCGGCCCTAACCCGGCCAGCGGCATCCCGATCCTGTCGCGAGGTCGCTATCGCAAATACCTGCGCGTCACGCAGATCCTCGAACACTTCACTTTCGGCAACAGCTTCACGCTGGGGTTTGAGATGTATCGCTTCACTGCGCCGAATACGTGGACGAATGAAGGCGCCTTCACGGCTAGGATGTCGTGGACGCCTGCGCCCACCGGTTACCCGTCCAGTAGTAACTATCTGGAAGGCGAGGTCAAGAACGCTGGCGGCACAATCGTGGGTCGGCTGACGATGGGCTGGGTGTCGAAGTATTTGCGCAAGGCGACTGTCGAGATCGATCGCGTATCGGCCTCGGAAGCGCCATTGGACAATGGCACTGGGCTAGACTGGGAGAACGTGTTTGAGCAATTCGGCTGGGACGTGACTGTAGACAACAGCAACGCCGACGTGGCCGAGCCAAGCGGCGCAGGCTGGTCAAACGCGGAGATGCACGCGGCCATGCTGGCGCGTCGCGCGGCAGTCACTCTTGACACGGAGTGGCGCTATCACGTGCTGGCCGTGCGCGAGTTGGATGCCACGTCGCGCGGCATCATGTACGACAACGGCGCGACCGACTCGAATAACGTGCCGCGCGAGGGTATCGGCATCTCGTCGCACTGGGTTATCCCCAACGCTTCGCCGTGGGGCACGGTCAAGGGTATGCGTTTCGGCACGGCGGCGGCTCCGTACTTCCGCACCGCTATCCACGAGGTCGGCCACGCGATGGGTCTGTATCACAACACGGTGGACAACGGCTTTATGAACACCACTGACGTCATTGCCAATTCTTGCCCAACCACCTTCCCCGCCTGCATCCAGTGGTCGTTCGCAGACGACGATGAGAACCGGCTACGCCACTACCCCGACGTGCACGTGCGTCCGGGCGGCACAGCCTTTGGGCAGGCTTCGAACACGACGCCGCCCATCAGCCCAGCCGATATGATAGCGGAGACTACCGGGCTGGAACTGAAGGTGACGCCAGTGCTTGAGGCGGTGCCACTGGGCGCGCCAGTGCGAGTGAATCTGCTGTTGGTCAACGCCAGTCCAGAACCGCGCCCGGCCCCGGGCACGTTGAGCATGCTGGGCGGGATGGTGCGCGGCACGGTCGTTGACCCGTCGGGCACGATGCGCACGTTCTTGCCGCTGGTTCGCTGCGTGGAAGAACATCCTATCGCCATGCTTCAGCCGGGCGAGAGCCTCATCCACTCGTTGACGTTGCTGCGCGGCGCGGAGGGGGCGCTCTTCCCCACACCTGGTGTATATCGCATCATCGTTGAGGCGCATTTCGAGGCCAACGGCGCGGAAGCAGCGGTGATCGGCGAGACCAACGTCATCGTCACCTCCATCGAGAACGACGCCCACGCAAAGGCCGCACTCAAAGTGCTCTCCACGCCCGATGCGCTGCTGACGTTGGTGCTGGGCGGCGACCATCTGCCGGAAGGCATTGACGCCATCCAAACCGCGTTGCAGAATCCGGTGCTGAAGCCGCACTTCGCGTTCGTCGAGGCCAAACGGCTGGCGGAGCGGTTCGGCAAACGCAAGGCCAACCTGAAAGCGGCTGCCGAGCTGATTGATGACGCTACGGTGATGAGCCCGGCAGAGATCAAGCGTGCGGCTAAACTGGTGAAGGCCGAAGGCGCCGACACCGTCGCCGGCAAGAGCATCGCCAAGACGCTCAAGAGCAAGGTTCGCAAGCAGAAGGTCAGCGAGGACGTCAAAGATGCGGTTGACTCACTTTAGCGGACCGGCCCCAGCGGTCTTCGGCAAACTATCGCTTCGCACAACCGCTGTGGTCGGCCAAAATCAACGGCTCCGGCGGCTGCGCGCACTCGTACACGCGTTTGCCTTCACAGTCATCCTTTTCTCTGGCGTGGGCGGTGCACCCCCGCCAGAGACCACACCTACGGACCCCATGACACAAGCAACACCATTATTCTTCGGCAACTGGGAAAAGGCCACCGCCGCCGAATGCAGTCGGCTCTACCCAGAAACACTCCAGTTCCAGAGGAACGGACTCTACCAGGGCCAAAAGGACCCTGCGGGCACGTTTACGATGTGGGATGTCGGCACGTACGAAACGATCAGTGATACGCAAATCAAAATTTCTACCGCTACCGACGAGATTGTGACCTACGAATTCACGCTCCAGTCGAACACTCTCACCTTCGTAGACCCGGAAGGTTGCCGATTCGAGTACCAGAGGGTGCAGTAGGGCGAGTCGACCTTAGCGGTCTCAGCGACCGCCATTCTCCACATGGGGAAAACGATATGAACGGTTCCACATTGCCGACGGTCATCTTCTTTGACCTCGGCGACACACTCCTCTTCAACGACGCCAACAACCAGCGCCGGCTCTACGCCGACACGCTGGACACATTGCAAATCCTCCACCAGCGCGGCTACCGATTGGGCCTGCTGTCCAATCAGGCCGTGGGTGCCACCGTGGATCAGGTGTGGACTACCCTGAGTAGCTACGGTCTCTCGGTTTACATCGAGCGCGACCTGGTTACCATCTCCACTGAAATCCCCGGCAACGTTGGCAAGCCGAATCAGCCTATCTTCGACCTCGCGCTGCAAAAGGCGGGACACCCGGCGGCGAACGCGCAAAGCATCTTCGTCACCGAAACGCTTAGCCATATTGAGGCCGCGCGCGGCTACGGCTGGCGCGCGATTCTCAAGCGCAACTCCGGCGTATGCCAGCCAGCGGAAGGCGAGTGCGTGTCCGGGCTGGCGGGGCTGCTAAGCGTCCTCCCCCAACTGGCGCCTCTCGATGGCACGAACCTGCACCTGGCACCGCCTACCCGACTGGTAGATGGGTTGTGGGCAGTTCCGGTGGACATCGCACGGGTGACTGCCGTGTTGACGTTTGACGGGGCGGCCACCTCCGCGACGGGTGACGCCACATTGGAATTCAAGTTGGGAGCGAACCCCGGCAACCCGATATTTGACTTGCGGCAGACGATTACCGCAGCTTGGCTTGACGGCGCCTCGCTGCC
>JBQTJD010000618.1:0-4521 GCA_052387475.1 Anaerolineales bacterium
GGTTCATGCGACGAGCCTTGCTGGCAGCTTTGCTTCTGGCGTTGGTCGGCCTGCCCCTCGCCAGCGTGCGCGTGGGCGTGCGGGCCGCGGGGTCAATCCTCGGCACGGTCTATCAGGATTACAACGATAACGGCTTGCGCGATACGGGTACGTTGGCGCCCAACATCGGTTTTGGCACATACGTCACAGCCGTTGATCGCGGTTTGGCGGGTGTGGTGGTGACGGCTTTTGATGGCGCGAACGCAGTGCAAGGCAGTACTGCAACCACGGCTACCGGCGCATACACGCTCACAGTGGCCGGCGCCGGCCCATATCGTATCGAGTTCACCAATTTCCCCGCCGGTTATTTCCCCTCGGCTCATGGGGCCAACAACGGCCCAACCATCCGTTACGTGCCGGATGGCAGCTCGGCCAATATTGATCTGGGCCTCAATCTTCCGGCCGACTATTGCCAGAACAACCCGGAAATAATTACCAGTTGTTATACCTTTGGCGATCAGCTCACCGGCCCCAACGTCCTCACCACGACGATTTTGAGCTTTCCCTACTCGGCCGGCAGCAGCAGCCCAAGCGATGCGGCCAGCTATGATCAGCCCACGACCCACAGTGTCTCGTTGCGCGCCAATCAGGTCGGCACCACGTGGGGGCTGGCGCTGGCCCGCAACACGGGCCGGCTGTACGCCGCCGCGCTGATGAAAAAGCATACGGGTTATGGGCCGGGCGGGCCGGGCGCCATCTACGTTATCAACCCGGTCAGCAACACGGTAGTGGCGACTTACACGGTGCCGAATGCCACCACCAACGCTCATGACCCGGGCGGTGATTACGTCGTGGATAACGGCAACGTGGCGTGGGACGCGGTAGGCAAAACTTCTTTAGGCGGCATGGATATGGCCCCAGATGACTCGCGGCTGTTCGTCATGAACCTCGAAGACCGCACCCTGTATGCCCTCAACCCCGCCACGGGCGCGGTGCTGGGCAGCCAGGCGATGCCGCTCAACCCACCGTTGCCCACCAGCACATGCCCGGCCAACGATGTGCGCCCATTTGCGGTGGAATATTTCAATGGATTGGTATACGTGGGCGTGGTTTGTTCCGCTGAAACTTCCCAAAATCCCGCTGACCTGCGCGCCTACCTGTACACGGCTGATCCGACAACGCTGGCCTTTAGCGCAGCGCCGGTGTTTGAGATCGCGCTCAACTACCCGCGTGGGCTGGCGAACGATGGGCTTGATCTGGGCGGCAACCCGGTGCAGTTTGCGGAGTGGAACCCATGGGCGCCGACCTTTACCGCGCGACCGCCAAACTTCACCGACCCAAACGCCAATTTCCCCGTTTATCCGCAACCGATGTTCACCGGGCTGGCGTTTGATGCCAACGGTGACATGATCATCGGCTTGCGCGATCGCTTTGGCGACCAGACCGGCAACGAGTCCTCCAGCGACCCGGCTAATCCAGCCAACCTGTACTTCGGCGTCCCGGGCGGCGATACGCTGCGGGCGTGCGCCAACGGCAGTGGCGGCTGGACGCTGGAGTCGAATGGTCGCTGCAATGCGGCCGGGTCCGCCCCGCAGAATACGGGACAGGGGCCGGGCGATGGGGAATACTATTTCGTCGATGACTTTTCCACCCCGGCCAACAGCGGCAATTTCCACGATGAGGTTTCCCTCGGCGGGGTGTTGCAGATGCCGGGTTTTCCGGATGTCGTGGCCACGATGTTTGACCCGATCCCGCGCAACGTGGCGAACGAATTTGGGGATGCCGGCGCGCGTTGGTTAAGTAACACCGCTGGCTCCATCAGCAAGGGCTATCGCCTGTATAACGGCGCGTTCGCCGATGGTCGAACATTTGCCAAAGCAAACGGCCTCGGCGATCTGGAAGTATTGTGCGCGGCGGCCCCGGTGGAGATCGGCAATTACGTCTGGCGCGATGATGACCGCGATGGCGTGCAAGACCCGAACGAGTTGCCCCTGGCCGCGGTGACATTGCGGTTGTACACGGCCGGCGGGGATGGCGTCTTTGGGACGCCCGATGACGTGCTGGTGGCCACGACCCAGACGGATGCCAACGGGCAGTATTACTTCACCAACCTGACCGATGGCGACCCGGATATTGACCTGACGGCGGGCACACAATTTCAAATCCGGCTGGCCACGGTGCAGACTGCGTTGACGGGTCTGCAATTGACAATGCCCAACAGCGACACCACCCCCAATGGCGACAGCCGCGATTCGGATGGCGCACCGGTGGGCGGGGACGCCATTATCGCCCTCACCATCGGCGGGGCCGGGCAGAACAATCACACCTACGATTTCGGCTTCAATCCGGTCCCCACAGCGGTGACGCTCACCTCGTTCGGCATCACCGCACTGACGGATAGCGAAGTCACGCTGGCATGGGCCACAGCCGCCGAGGTGGATAACTTTGCCTTTGCCCTCTATCGCTCGCCGAGCAACGATTTCGATGAGGCGACCCTCATCCACGTTGAGCCTTCAAAGATACCGGGTGGAACCGGCAGCGGCGCTCAGTATGCCTACGTGGATGCTATCCCTTCACCTGGACCGTGGTGGTATTGGCTGGGGGATGTGGACACGCGGGGCCGCGTGACGCTGCATCCAGCTATCAGTACGCTCAACGGGCCGAGCGGCTCCGGCGGCAACCGGCTGTTTCTTCCGGTTATCTTTCGTTAATCCCCGACCGTGCAGTCCACATGACTGTCACAGGCTGACGTGTACGCGCTGATAGTTCACGTCTCGCTCGCCGCGTCGTCCTCGGCGCGGCAGTGGGCCGCCGGGGACGGCGACCTGAGCCTGTGTGTGCAATCACCGCGTAGCGCGGGTTGCCCATCCGCATAAAACCGCCTATCATTGCCCCAGTACGTTCCACAGTCACTTGTACTTTCAATTTCATACGCGATTGAATCGCCGGAGTGCTCATGCCTAATTCCAGGCTTACGACCCTCAACCTCCTTAGCCGCGTTGTGCTGGTCGTGGCGCAGATATCCTTCGCCGTCGGCTTGCCGCTGGGCGTGTCGCTGACCACCATCCAGGCCGCCGGCACGATCACCGGCACAGTCTTTCAGGACTTCAACGCCAACGGGGCTCGGGATACGTCGGCCACCATCCCGAACAACGGTGGCAGCGATTCGGTCCCGGTGGCTGTGGATCGCGGTTTGGCCGGAGTGGTGGTGACCGCCTACGATGCCGCCGGTCTGGCGGTCGGTTCGACAACTTCAATTGCCGACGGCACGTATTCGCTTTCGGCCTCCGGCACCGGCCCATATCGAATCGAATTCACCAACCTGCCGGCTGGCTTCCAGCCGGGGCCGCGCGGCGCGAACAACGGCACTACCGTGCGCTTCGTGCCGGATGGCAACTCGACTGCTATTGATCTGGGCGTCAATCGGCCCGGCGATTACTGTCAGGATAATCCACAGCTCGTCACGAGTTGTTACGTCTTCGGCGATCAGTTGACGGGGACGAACGCCCTCAGCCGCACGGTCGTCAGCTTCCCCTATTCTTCCGGCAGCAACAGCGCGACCGAAGCCGAATACGATCAACCGTTAACGCACACCGTTGAGATCTCCGCATCGCAAGTGGGCGTCACGTGGGGATTGGCCTACGCCCGCGCCACACAGCGCGTGTACGCCGCCGCTTACATGAAGAAGCACAGCGGCTTTGGGCCAGGCGGGCCGGGCGGCGTATACGTCATCAACCCGGCGAACAATACGGTGATCTCCACATTCACCGTGCCGAACGCCATCTCGAACACCCACGACACCGCCGATTATCAAATCGATAACGGCAACCTGTCATGGAACGCCGTCGGCAAAACCGCGCTCGGCGGGCTGGATCTTTCGGACGATGAGACGCGCTTGTTTGTGATGAACCTGGAAGACCGCGCGCTGTACGCCCTCAACCCGACGACGGGCGCGGTGATCGTCAGCAGCACCGTGCCACTCAATCCACCTTTGCCGGTAGGCACATGCCCGGCCGGTGACGTGCGTCCTTTCGGCGTGGAATTTTATGAAGGACAAGTGTATGTGGGCCTGGTGTGTTCGGCGGAGTCAGACCAGAACGCTGCCAACCTGCAAGCGTATGTCTACACTGCCACGACCTCACTTAATTTCAGCGCCGCGCCAGCGTTTCAGATGCCGCTGACCTACACGCGCGGCCTGGCCAATGATGGGCCGACGGGTCAGCCAGCCGAGTGGAATCCGTGGGTGACCGGCTTTACCGCGCTACCCCCCAACTTCACCGACCCGAATGCCAATTATCCCGTTTATCCGCAACCGATGCTGACGAGTATCACGTT
Organism: Anaerolineales bacterium; assembly: GCA_052387475.1. Taxonomy (GTDB): domain Bacteria; phylum Chloroflexota; class Anaerolineae; order Anaerolineales; family UBA6663; genus JANWXR01. The sequence goes on from JBQTJD010000618.1 coordinate 4,315, forward strand.
CGATGTGAACGGCGATATGGTGTTAGGCCTGCGTGACCGCTTTGGCGATCAGATGGGCAATGCTGCGCCGAGCAATCCGGCCAACCCGTCGGATTTGTATTTCGGCGTGACCGGCGGCGACACGCTGCGCGCCTGTGCGGCCGGCGGCGGCTGGACGTTGGAAAGCAATGGCCGGTGCGATGGCGATGGCACGGCCCCGCAAGGCAC